>CAZFVT010000349.1:0-4242 GCA_964522355.1 uncultured Woeseiaceae bacterium
GCGGGTGATCGCAGACTCCGCCCAGCCGGTCGCTGAACCCGGCGATACGGTGGTTCTGGAACCCAAGACGGACGTCGCAGATGCCATGCTCAGCGAAAGGGCGAACGTTCCGGCGAATGATTCCCTCGCAGATGCGGATCATCCAAAACGAGACGCCGCTGCGTCCAGGAAAGGGCAGCCGATGCCCGGCACGGTGCTACGCGAGCGCTATCTCCTGCAGACCCGGGTTTCCGGCGGCAGCATGGGCGTTGTTTTCAAGGCGCTCGACCGGCGACTTGCCGAGGTCGAAAACGCGGAACCCTGGGTCGCTGTAAAGGTTCTGGCGCCGGCGTTGTCGCGTACCGCCGAAGGCGTGCGGGTCATGCAGCAGGAGGCGGTGAAAGGTCGCTGCCTGACCCACGCGAACATCGTCAGTTACCAGGATCTGGACCGTGACGATGACACCTACTTTATCGTCATGGAGTGGATCGAGGGCCGCTCACTGGCGCAGATTCTCGACGATCCGGACACGAACAAACTAAGCCAGACGCAGATCCTCGCGATTGCTCAGCAGCTGGGCGAGGCGCTCGAGTACGCGCATCAGTGCGGTGTGGTTCACGCGGATGTCAAGCCGGCCAACGTCATGATGAAGGGCGACGGTCAGATCAAGCTGATCGACTTCGGCATAGCTCGAATGCGCCAGCAGCACCAGCTGAAACACGGGGATCTGGACGCAAGGCTGCCCGGTGCAGCGACTCCGGCCTATTCCAGCATGCAGGTGCTGACGGGTGAGGAGCCTTCCCCAGCGGATGACGTCTTCTCACTGGCCTGTCTCGTCTATCGAATGATTGCAGGCTACCGAGTTTTCGGCCCCCGCAACGCTCGCGAAGCGGCTGAGGGAGGCATGTCGCCACAGCAGCCGAATGGCCTCAGCAATGACGCCTGGAAGGTGCTGAAAAAAGCGCTCTCGTTTGCGCGCGTGGCCCGGTATTCATCTCCGCGCGAATTCGTTAATGATCTCGCCGCCGCCTATCAGCCCAAACCCGAAGAACCGATCAGGGCCCCGGCCAAGGAGCTTGATGCCCATCTGGCACCGAAGCGTCGATTCCCTTGGGCTGCCGCTGTCATCCTGCTGCTGGGGGGTGGGGCGTTCGCAGCCTGGCAATCCGGCCTTCTGGTCTTGCCGCCACTCGCGTCTGGAGTGCCATCGGCGGGGACGGAGATCGAAACACTACCCGCGCCGGTCGATGATTCGCCGGCCGTCGTGAACGCTTCGCCGAGCGTTTCGGCGCCGCTCGAGGAATCTGCATCGGCGACTCTCGAGGAATTGGAGGTCGACGTCACAGAACTGCTCGCCCCGGCCGCCGAGGACGCAGCCCCTGACGTGACAAGCGACGACGCTGTCGATCCCCTGACGGCCAGCGCCGTGTCCGCCGTCACGGAAGAAACGCCCGGTGATATCGCCAGTGATGTCGAAGAGACTCCCGCAGACGCTCCTGCCGACCCGGACAGTACGGCAAGCACCCCGGCTTCTGTTTCGCCGCAGCCGTCGGCTGATTCGATAGCCGATGTGGCACCGACGGTGGAACCGCCAGCTCCGGTGTTTGAACCGCTCCTCGGGACGCCGACTCATCGGCTGGTCCTTGCCGGCAATTCGGTCGGCGACGGTAGCCGCATCGACGTGGTACTGCGGGAAAACGGGCCCGGAGCCATTGTGGATATCGTCCGACCCGCTAACGATCGCGGCATCGAACTCATCGTCGAAGAAGTCAACTTCACCGGCAACCGCACCGACCTTACCGTGGAGCAGTATTCGCTCAGCAACGACGGTTGGGTTCGCTTCGGGGCGGGGCAGGACGTATCGCAGCTTGCTATCAACATGACCCCGGACCCTGCACGCGAGGCGGATCTGAGGGCCGAACTGCTCGTTCGCGACGCCGCGACCGGCGAGGCGATGGGCGCACTGAACGTCGTGCTCGAGGATGACGACCAACGCGCCTTTGAAGCCCGTATTGCACCGAATACGGTGGGTTTTGCCGTAAGCCAGGTGTCAGTCAGCGAAGGTCAGACGGCCGCGCAGGTTGACGTCGTTCGCTATCGTCCGGACGCCTCGGCGCTGGAGATCGGTTTCATGGTGCAGGACGTGACTGCAACTGAGGACGAGGACTATTTCCCGCCCGTGCAGGAGAAGATTCAGTTCGGGCCAAATGAACGATCCGCTCGAATCCTCGTTCCGCTGGTCCAGGACTCTGTGGCCGAAGGCGACGAGGCCTTCTTCATCGAGCTGACCGTACCTTCGGCAGGTCAGGACGCCGAAATTTTCCGGCGAATCGCGGTTATGATCAGGGACGATGACAGTTAAACTGTAGGCAGTTTCCAAACGTTAACTGCACCACTGATCGAGCGAGCCCAATGACAGAAAAAGAACTGCGACGATACTCGCGTGTCGTCGTCGACGGCGTTGAACAGGCGCCCAGTCGCGCCATGCTGCGTGCCGTCGGTTTTGACGACGAAGACTTCAAGCGGCCGCAGATTGGCATTGCGTCGACCTGGAGCATGATTACACCCTGCAACATGCATCTCGACCGTCTATCCGAGGTCGCCGCAGACGGCGCCGACGAAGCCGGCGGCAAGGCCGTACGATTCAACACGATTACGGTCTCCGACGGTATTGCCATGGGCACCCCCGGGATGCGCTACTCGCTGGTTTCCCGCGAAGTCATTGCGGATTCCATTGAGGCGGTCACGGCGGGTGAGGGCTTCGACGGATTGGTGACGATTGGCGGCTGTGACAAGAATATGCCCGCCTGCGTCATGGCCATGGCGCGCTTGAATCGACCCTCTGTATTCGTCTACGGCGGGACTATTCGCCCGGGCGCCAAGCAGCGCGACATCGTATCGGTGTTTGAGGCCGTTGGCGCGATTTCAGGCGGCAAGATCGATGAAGCCGAGCTGCTGGAAGTGGAACGAACCGCGATCCCCGGACCCGGTGCCTGTGGCGGTATGTACACCGCCAACACGATGGCCTCGGCGATCGAGGCCCTGGGCCTGAGCCTCGCCAACAGTTCGGCTCAGGAAGCCGTCTCCGATAACAAGCTCGACGACTGCCGCCGCGCAGGCGCCGCGGTCTACGAGCTGATCCGCAATGACATCAAGCCGCGGGACATCATGACCCGGGAAGCGTTTGAGAATGCAATAACCGTCGTAATTGCGCTCGGCGGCTCGACCAATGCCGTTCTGCATCTGATCGCTATGGCACGCGAGGCCGATGTTGAAATCGGACTGGATGATTTTGAACGGATTGGTGCGAAGGTGCCGGTACTCGCCGACGTTCGTCCGAGTGGCCGTTACCTGATGGCCGAACTGATCGCTATTGGCGGGATCCAGCCGCTGATGAAGCGGCTGCTTGACCAGGGCCTGCTGCATGGCGACTGCCTGACGGTTACCGGCCGAACGATGGCCGAGAACCTCGCGGACGTTGCGGACTACCCCGCGGGCCAGGACATCGTGCGCGACTTCGATAACCCGATTAAGCCTGACAGCCACCTGGTCGTACTGCGTGGCAACGTGGCACCCGACGGTGCGGTGGCGAAGATCTCCGGCAAGGAAGGTCTGCGCTTTGAAGGCCGGGCGCGCGTCTTCTCCTCGGAGGAAGAGGCATTGCAGGCCATTCTCAATGACAGCATTGTTGCCGGCGACGTCGTCGTCATTCGCTATGAGGGACCGAAAGGCGGCCCCGGTATGCGCGAGATGTTGAGCCCGACCGGGGCGATCATGGGCAAAGGCCTCGGCAAGGACGTCGCCCTGATTACCGATGGTCGATTCTCCGGCGGCAGCCACGGCTTTGTCGTTGGTCACATTACGCCTGAAGCGGCCGTTGGTGGTCCGATTGGCCTGATAGAGGAGGGCGATCGTCTGAGCATTGATGCGGAAGCCAAGACGATTGACATCGACGTTGACGACGAGACGCTCGCGAGGCGCAGGGAGGCCTGGAAAAGACCGCCGTCGTCGGTGCGCACGGGTTTGCTCGCGAAGTATCGGGCCGAGGTGCTGTCCGCGTCCGAAGGCGCCGTGACTGTCGCACCGGATTGGGATTGATCGGCCGGCGCTTGACCTCCGCGGCGGTCTGAGGCTTACTGCGTCGCCTGAATACGAAATCCGCCCGCGTATGTGCCCGGACATCGTTTAATGCCGATGCGGAAAAACATACAGAAAAGCAACAGGCGCGCCAGAGGTGCGCGGGCGCGACTGGCAGCTTTGGCG
>CAZFVT010000350.1:0-4237 GCA_964522355.1 uncultured Woeseiaceae bacterium
CCTCCAGCGGTTGCTCGCTGACGTAGAGGTGTCCACCGCGGCCGAAGTCGGCGCCATAGCGGAACCGCCAGAGACCGGCATTGCCTGCCGTCACCTGGATCAGCCCGCTGACGCACCACCCGAAGTTGCCATTCGAACCGCCGAGCGCCTGGTTGTTTAGGCCGGAGAAAGTCGCACGGACCTGGTCGTAAACGTCGACGGTAGCCGCCGCAAAGGCGGCCCGCGCGGTCGCGGCGTCGGTCGGATCAGCGGAGCTGACCCGGCTGCGCAGCCTCAGGCCCGAATCCGGGAATACGCCGTCAATGTCGTCGGCCGCCGAGAGCGTCTCGTCGCCGAAATAGATGTAGATAAGCTCCGAGTTACCAATGGCGATTGGCGGGAGGCGAACGTAAATCGTCGCCGTGCGTGCGCCAGGATCCCAGCCGGTGATGAAAAAGCTGACCGGGGTCGTGTCGTTCGACTCGAGGACGCGCACGTCTTCCCCGCCGCTCGAGAACACGTAGTCCGCGGGGAAATCGCTGCTCACGAGATCGACGCGGGTTTCCGAGCTGTGGGTGCCGCCGGTTGCCGTCACCGTCACAGGAATGCGGTGCCGGGAGCCACAGCTTTGCTGCGCCCATTGTGCAAAGGCGACCGACGAGTAGCTCTCTGCCGCGAGGTAAAGCAGCAGACAGAGTATCGAGATGGCCGGTCTCGCGGGTCGAATCATATGCATTCGCCAAAAAGACTGAAGCGGATCGGCCGCTTCCACGGTCACGGATACGGGCTCTGCACGCAGACGCCCAGGATGAATTCCGCAATATTAGATGGCAGCGCTCAAGCTGTGAACCGATTGGGTCGCGTTCTGTGAACGCGTCGTTATCTGGGCCGGAAAGGGGTCTACCAGTCGCTTCCGCGGCCGGCATGGGCATATATGTGGTCGAGAACGCGCATGTTGTTGATCGAATCATCGCCGCCGGTGATCGGCAGCTGCCGGCCGGCGAGCACGTCCAGAACGTGCCGCAGCTGATGGTGATAGGTGGTCCGGCCCGGGACAACCTCCCTCGTTTCACCCGCAGCATTCCGGAGGACAATCTCGTGGCCTTCGTTCGGCACCAGCGGATTCTGGAACACAATCTCGCCGTCCTCCCCGTGGAGCCTCAGCTCGTCGTCGAGACCGTTGGGTAGGTCCTCGGCCATCGAGGCATGCACGTGGGCGACAACTCCGCTGGGGAACGCAAGATCTGCCTCGGTACGGACGTCCACGCCGGCCTGATGTACAACGGACGACGCGGACTCGACCCGCGGCTCTTCCTGCATCACGGTTCGGACCCAGTGCACCGGGTAACAGCCGAGATCCATCATCGCGCCACCACCAAGTGCCGGTTCATACCTAAGCTCGCCGGGCGAGTAAGCGATAGGCACATTGAAGTATGCCTCCAGGCGCTGAAGGCGACCGATGGTTCCTTCCTCGACGAGGTCCAGCAGTCGTTGAAACGCCGGATGAAATCGGTAGTGGAACGCTTCAATCAACTGGCCTTCAGAAACCAGTGAAGCATCAAGCATGGCGCTGGCCTCATCAGCGTTCATCGCAAACGGCTTCTCGCACAGCACGTGCTTGCCGGCCTTCAAGGCCTCGATGGTCCAGCGCGCATGCTCGCTCGGGGGAAGGCCGTTATAAACCAGGTCAACGTCGCTGCTGGCAACAAGGGCCGCGTAGTCGGGCTCTACGCCGGCGATGCCCTCTTCACGGGCAAACTGAGACGCGCGGTCCGGATCGCGAGCCGCCACCGACGAAACGATGACATCTTCGAGGTCACGGGCAGGTGTGAGTATTGCGCCCCGGGAGATCCTCGAAGCGCCGAGCAGACCAATGCGAATCATTCGATGATGTTACCAACATCGGCAAACTGTTCGGTCGTTCGCCGTTGTCCGTCGATCGTACAGTCGACCTTGAACTCGCGGTTGGCGAAGTCGATTGTGAGTTCGGCCTGTGCATCGCCCAGGCTGCGCTCTATGCGGAGAACGTGATCCTCGGACTCGGGGAGCTCGAAGCTTCCGCCGAAGGCGAGGCAAGCGTTGCGCAGACGGATAAGGTCGAGCAGGTGGCGCACAACCGGCCGTTCGAGCTGGGTTTCGATATCGCCCAGTGAATAGTAGGCCCGATTGACGTCTCGACCGGAGCCCGTTGCTTCCAGCAAGGCTCGATCGTTGCCGCCGGCAAGCAGTCCGACGTAGTAGACCTGCGGCGTTCCGGGTGCGAAGAACTGAATGAGTCGGGCCAGCAGGTAGTCGTGCTCGTTGCCGCCCAGGGCGTCGAAGTAGGTGCAATTGACCTGGTAGAGATCGAGATTGCCGACATCCGGGCTCGACGCCTCGCGACTCAGTCCACCGCTGTTTGCGTGAACTTTTTCGACCATTGCGTCGATCTGCGCCGGCGGAATCAGTCCGCTCGTCGTCGGGTCCAGCCGATCCGGCCCGACGTCCATGACGCCGATACCGTCGTGGGTATCCAAAACGGTAATCGCGTTTCGCGGACTCATGGTCAGCCAGTTCTTGAGCGCACGCGCGTCATTCTTAAACAGTGTGTGAAGAATCAGCGGCGGTAACGCGAAGTCATAGACGTAGTCGACGTGCTTTGAGACACGAGTCTGCTGAAGGTAATGGGCATGTATCTCGGCAAGTACTTTCAGGCCCAGCGCATGCGCCCATGCGGTGACCCTATCGATGAAGTTGTAGGTATCGTCGATCATGAAGCAGCGGGTGCCGGCGACTTTGATCGCATAGCCCACCGCGTCGAGGCGCACGGTTGTGACGCCGTTGGCGGCGAGCAGTTCGAGGATGCTCTTCAGATAGGCAATGGCGGCGGGATCGCGAACGTCGAGATCGATCTGCTGCTCGGTAAAGGTCGTCCAGAAATGCCGCTCTCCGACGCCGGCGGGCGTGAGCTTGCGAAACGGTGCGCTTGGCCGTGGACGATAGATGCTCGCCAGATCTTCCTCACTCGGACCGGACGGGAACACCTTCTCGCGAGTAAGAAACATGCTGGCGAACTCAGACTCGTCGCCGCGCTCCAGGTAATCGCGAAACTCACGCGAGTCGGCCGAGGTGTGATTGACGATCACGTCCGCCGTCAGCTCGACCATGCCGGACAACGACCGGATGTCGTCCCAACCGCCGATCCTCGGATCAACTACCCGGTGGTCGATGGGATCAAACCCGGTATCAGCGCCATCAATAGGAGAATAGAAAGGCAGAATATGAACGCCGCCAAACAGACCGTCGAGCGGTCCCTCCAACAGCGATTGGAGCTCGCGTAGTCCGCCGCCACCGAGCCTGTCCGTATAGGTAATGAGCTGGACGTGGTTATCCATCGGACCCAGGGATCAGCACGGCCTTGAACAAGCCGTCCTTCTGGGACTCAAAATCGTTGAACGCTTCGCGGACATTCTCCAGCGCATACAAGCTCACGAGTGGTTCCACGATCAGGTCGCCCGCCTCCAGCAGCCGGATGCCCTTGGCCATGGCCTCTCGCTTCTCGTCATCGCGCCGTACGTGGCCGTTGATGACGTCGATCGCCTTGTAGTTCCAGAGCTGCATGTTGACCGACCGCTGGCCGTTGTTGCTTTGGTGGTAGCCAATCAGAACGATCCGTCCATGGTGCGCGACCAGGTCGCTGCAGAGGTCGACGGCCGACTGCCCGCCAGCAGCCTCGACGACGAGGTCGAATGCACCTTCCGAAGTGTCTTCGATGACGACGTCGGCCGGCGCGAGAGATGCGGTGGCGCCCAGTCGTTCTGCCATCTCACGCCGGTAGGGCACGGGGTCGATAGCGAGGATCTCGCCGGCTCCCTGCAGCTTGGCAAGCTGCAGGCAGATCAGGCCCATGAAGCCACAGCCGACAACGGCGACCCGGTCGCCCTTCTTCGTTGCAAAACGATCACCGGCATGGACGCAGCAGGCAATCGGCTCACCGAGCGCCACGGAGGCATCAATCTCGGCCGGAATTCTTACCAGGTCTTCAGCGCTGGCAACAAAGTAGTCGGCGTAGGCGCCTCCCAGCGCCGTCACCCGGTCGCCGGGCGCAAACCCGCTGACCGCTGAACCGACCTCGACAACCACGCCGCCGCCTTCATGACCGAGCAACATCGCAGAGTCCATGCTGCTGCGTTCGCCGTAGAGGTGAATATCGCCGCCGCACACACCGCAGGCGCTGGTCCTTACCAGGACTTCATCACTGCCCGGTTGCGGTATCTCC
>CAZFVT010000351.1:0-4221 GCA_964522355.1 uncultured Woeseiaceae bacterium
CTCCGAGATTGCCGACGGGTCGGTGACGTCCAGAGCATAGAGCCCTCGCCCGCCACCGCGAAGCCCACCGACGAGGACGGTCCGCCACTGGTCGGCCATCTCCGGGCGGGTGCTGGCGTAAACGTCCGCAATCGATACGGTGAGGTCGACGGCATAGCGGTGCGCGTAAGCCGGGTCGCTCAGGTAGTGCAGTCCGCCCAGAGGATCTGAAGAGAACAGTGCGTTCGGCATGTAAGCAAACAGCTCCTTGCCGTCTGCCTGGGAAATGGCGTGCAGCATGCCGTCGTTGCCGCCGAAATAGACAATGCCCGTTCGGGAGGCCTGGTTAGCCCGGAACTCTGAATACGTATCGCCACCGGAACTCGGGAACGGCGGCGTGTCCGGCCAGTTCAGCTCCGGTGCGCCCGCGAAGACGGGGCCGGAGTGAACGATATCAGCCAGGCGGCTGTCGCGCGCGCGGAAGCCCTTGTCGGTATAGGTATCAACGCCGTCGGTAAAGCTGCAGGTGCCAGGCGAAGAAATCTCGCAGGCTCGATCGCCACGCAGGTAGGCCTGTCGTGCAATTCCGGTCGCGTTGTTACCCTGGGTGCCATCCGGCATCGTCCGCAGGTCGGATTTCTGGGCTTCCGTTAACAGGTTCCATTGAAAGGCGACCCCATCGGAGCCGTCGTACGTCAGGATGTTGCGAGGCGTCGCGGCAAGGTCACGCTTGTCCAGCTCATCGGCAGCGCCCCATACCGGTACCGTGCCGATATCGCCGGTGTTTGCGTCGAGGTCATAGGCCAGCAGTTCACCAGCCCACTTCTCGCTCTTGAACAGGGCCAGGTAGAGCTGCGAGTTGGTGCCGAGTGAACCCGTGTTAAAGGCAACCGATGATGACGAACCGGTTCGGCCCTGGATTGAGGTCAATGCGCCCCGCAGTCCGTCAATGAGCTGCTGCGGGTCCTGGGCACTCAGGAACTCCCCGCGGCCGTTCCAAGCGGAGTGACGAAGATCATCGATCTTTGCCGCATCCGTTGTGGGTGCTGGCCAGGCAAAAGCATCCGTCGTATTGGCCGGCATCTCAGTGAGATCGCCGTCCACGCCGAAGGCGATGGAGTACGTGACGACGTGCTGCTCTTTGTTTTCGTCGACACCCGACGGCGGCGGCGTCAGCTCGTTGGGAATGCCAGGACGAATATCCGTCTCGTAGAATTCCATCGCGATGTCGGCCAGCGTATTGGACTGGTTGTCACCGTAGGGTCCCGCCGTACCGCTGTCCCATTCAGAGTCGTCGTCGCCATCGGCGTTGCCGACGCCTCCGCCATAGCCACCGTTGTAGAACCCGTCAGTCATCATCAGGGTGAAGTTCTGCTGGCAGGCGCCACCCTGAGCCTCAGTCAGCCCCGGGCAATCTGTAAAGAAATCGTTGGATTGGCAGCTCAGGTATTCGCCGGCCTCGTGCAGGGCGTTTCTCAGCGGCGTACTTCGGTCGCCCTGCATGGAATACAAGGCATCGAGCAGCGTCTTCTTGTTACCGCTGCCCGGGTCGTCGTTCATCGACCGAATAGGGTTGTTGATATTGTTGTTGTTGTGCAGCGTCACGAGACCCATTCGGGAGTTGCTGGCGCCGGCTGCGACCTGTCCGTAGGCCGCTTTGGCAACCAGCTCACGCTTGCGGTAGTAGGTAAACCAGTTGGCGAAGTTCTGGATTTCTTCCGCGTAGGTGCAGGTCGGTGCGAGCGCACAATCCGTTCTGAGTAAACCGCTGTTGTAGGTAAGCGTCGTAGCGCGAATTTCTATCCGGGTGTGTTCGTCAGCGGCGTCTACGTTGCCGTTGCCGTTCGTGTCTCGCCATGCGTTGTACATCGCAGGATAGAAGGCCGTGTCGTTTACGACCAGGCCGTCGTTGCAGTAGTCGGTATCGACCGTGCCTTCTGTCGTGAGGTTGAGCGTACCGTCGCCCGGGTTGAACGGGTCAATGGGTGCCGCTGCCGGGTCGGCGTCGCGAAACTGGTTGCCATTGGAGTCCTCACCCGGCCAGGGGTAATAGGACACCGTTGGGTCGTAGTAGGCCTTGTTGTACGACGAAGACCGCGCACGCCATACGCCACCGTAGGGCGCAGCCACGCCCAGATCGATCAGGGCGGGTTCGGTGGGAACGACCCAGTAGTCGCGGTTGTCGGTGGTCTGGTGCGTGTAGTAGTAGCGACAGCCGAGCCACATAAGGCCGTCTTCTTCTTCCGTCATCAGGCCCCAGTCCATGCTGCCGGAGTCGTCGATCAGAAAGAGGATGTTGGGTTCGACCGCGTTGGTCAGGAACAGCGGTGAGTCGGCCAGGGTTCCCGGGCCTGCATTACCTATTGACGGGCCACCGCTGATGAACGCGGCCGCCGCCATAACGGAAAGTCGTCGGGTTTTGGTAGATACCCTTACCATCTTCTAAAACTCCCTGGTCAGCCATGCCCAAGCGAAAGGCTGCCGGTCTACAAAATTCGTCCGTACTGGCTGCGGAGAATGACCTCTGCAGAATCTGCATCGTTGCCCGTGCCACGAACCGTGATGCGGAATACGGTGACGTCACCGGAACCCTTGTTGTCGCCGTAGCCGGAGAGGTTCAGCGCGCCTTCGGTGCCGATAATCGTGGTCGACTGTTTGATCGTGTAACGCGGTGCCGCATAGGCGCCGTAGCCAGAGCCTGCGACAGCGTAGTTTGCAGCGTCTGTCCAGGTCGTATCTTTCCAGTACGGCGGCTCGTCGGCGGTTCTGCCATAGAGTCCGGGGGTGCTGGAGAAGTTGCCGAGGCTGGTGATGGACTCGAGTAGCTCTTCGGCCTCGCGCACACCGCTTTCAGCCGACTGGAATGCAACATTCCTGTCGCGGGTGTTACCTGCCATGCGTTCTTCGAGGACGGTGTCGCGGATAATGCCCGAGCCTATGAGCGTGACGACCAGGAGCATAATCAGGCTAATAACGAGCGCGGCGCCGTGCTGGCGACCGGGCAAGTGAGTGTTCGATGGGCTATGACGTATTAGGTTCGTCATTCTTTCGCTCCTAGAGCCTGTTCCGAATGGATACGGTTGTTGTGTATACCTGCCGCAGGCGCGTATCCGGTGCCGTTTGCGCGGCTCCAAGCACGGTGTAGCCCTGCGCCACGCCGCCCGACAGGTTCTCGTCCAGCGAGCGAACCACAACGGCGAATCGGACGCTGATGACTCGCGTCATGTCGGCGACCTGACTGGCGGGCACGTAGTAGTTAGCGACGCCGGATCCATTAGTGTCCTCGCCGTACAAAATCTGCAGGTCTTCGACCCCTTCAAGAAACTCTACGCCGTCTCTAAACAGCGCCGGCTCGCCGGAAAAACCTGTATTGATCTGGTAGCTCGTCTCCGATGCCGAATAGACCGACGCATCAGCGCCGTAGATCTTGGACAGACAATGCGTGCTGCCACCAAAGCAGGTCGGGTTTGTTACGTTGACGTTGCCAGGAGATCCAGCGCCCGTAACGTGGACGAGCGTACCCGATGCATCAGCCGTTGAATTGCTGAGCTGGAAAATATCCCCGTTCGTGCAGTCGCTGATCAGCAGGATGTCGCCGGCTTCAAAGCCGTTACCGGTAGCAACGGCGACGTTGGCGGACGTCTGCGGGCCGTAAGGGGGTTCGACACCCAGACCGCTGTCGATGCCGCCTCGAACCGTAAAAGCGTCTGGTGCGCCGGACGCGCCTTCCACGCCGACCAGGCCGCCGGCCGCGAAATCAATGTAGCCGGTACCTGAAGGATTCAGGTTGTTGATGACGTTCGCCGAATCGCTGGCACAGCCCCAGAATCCCGCCATGCGAATGTCCCTGGACAACACCTCGAGCGCCATTCGTCCGGTTTCCTGCATACGTGCCGTCGACTCGTGGATGCGATAGGTCAGGCGCGAGGAGTTGAATACCTGCAGCATGCCGCCGAGCAGAAACAGACTGATCAGCATGGCGATCATGAGCTCGACCAGCGCGAGTCCGGCCTGGCGATTTGCCTTTATAAGGGGACGCATGGTCATGCCTCTCAGAGCTGAACGATGGTGGCAAACCGTTCCATGCTGTCACCAGCAACGCTGATGACGCCGTCACGGTCATCGTCCCACCAGATCTTGATGGTTATCTCTGTGCCGCTGCCGTCGCATGCCGGGTTCGTCGCATCGGCGCCGTCGTTCGGCGTGCTGTCAACACAGACGAAGCCCTGGCCCAAGGGGAGG
>CAZFVT010000352.1:0-4218 GCA_964522355.1 uncultured Woeseiaceae bacterium
CGTTTCCGAGATGGACTGGACGAACAAGAACGTCAACCCGTCCAAGGTTGTACAGGTTGGTGACGAAGTTGAAGTCATGGTGCTCGAGATCGACGAAGAGCGCCGCCGCATTTCGCTCGGCATCAAGCAGTGCCAGTCGAACCCCTGGGCGGACTTCTCCGCCGAGGTCAATCGCGGCGATACCGTCAAGGGCCAGATCAAGTCGATCACCGACTTCGGCATCTTCATCGGCCTCGCCGGCGGCATCGATGGCCTGGTCCACCTGTCGGACATCTCCTGGGATATCCCGGGCGAAGAGGCCGTTCGCAACTACAAGAAGGGCCAGGAAATCGAGGCGGTTGTCCTTGCTATTGACTCCGAGCGCGAGCGCATTTCGCTGGGAATCAAGCAGCTCGACAAGGACCCGTTCTCCGGCTGGCTGGCTGAGCATCCGAAGAACTCCATCGTCAAGGGCGTGGTGACGGAAGTTGACGTCCGCGCGGCGACGGTGGACCTCGGTGAGGGCGTCATCGGCACCCTGCGGGCCTCTGAGCTTACGCGCGGCCGCGTCGAGGACGCTCGCACGATGCTCAAGGTCGGCGAGGAAGTCGAAGCCAAGTTCGTCAACGTCGATCGCAAGAACCGATCGGTGCAGCTGTCGATCAAGGCCAAGGAAGAGCACGAAGAAGCCGAGGCCCTCAGCAGCTACAAGTCCGGTTCTTCGGCTTCTCCGGCCGGCACGACGCTGGGCGAACTGCTGAAGGAAAAGATGTCCGGAGGCTCCAGCTAGGGATTCCCCGGAAAAACTGGATTTCCGCAGGAAAATGTGTGGCCCGGGCTTGGCCCGGGCCATATTTCCTTTATAATCGGTGGCTTACATAGCTAACGCGGGTCTGGATAGCAGCGAACCATGACGAAATCCGAATTGATAGAGATTATTGCGCGCAAGCAGAAGCATCTGCCCGCAAAAGACGTCGAATTGGCTGTCAAGCATTTGCTCGATCTCATGAGTGACTCACTGGCTCGCGGTGAGCGGATAGAAATCCGTGGCTTTGGCAGCTTCTCATTGCACTTCAGACCGCCGCGTATCGGCCGTAACCCCAAGACCGGAGAAGCGGTTGCGCTCTCTGGCAAGCATGTACCGCACTTCAAGCCCGGTAAAGACCTGCGCGAAAGGGTCAACGAAAGCCGCCACCTGCCGATCAAGAACTGATCTTCCGGGCGCGGTCGCCGAATCCGATGTGCTTATCCTCGGAAACGGCCTGAAGGAGTAGCGTGTGATCCAGCCCCCAGCCAGCTGCGGTAAGCGCCCGTGTTGAAGCGCATCGGCATAGGGCTTCTCGTCATCAGCGTTTTCGTCCTGATGATCTGGTTCACCAGCCTGAATCCAGGCACCATCTATCTCGATCTGGCCTTTGTGACGGTAGAGCCCGCGATACCGCTGGCCCTGTCGATCTGCATCGTCGTAGGCTGGTTTTTCGGGATCGCCAGCGCAGCAACCTATATCCTGAGACTCCTTGCGGAACGGCGTAGCCTCAGACACAGTCTCAGGAACGCTGAAACCGAAGTGAAAAGCCTCCGCAACCTGCCTATGTCCGATGCCGACTGAATCCACATTTCTGCTTGCCGGCCTGTTCCTGCTGCTGGCCGCGGCCGGCTGGGCGCTCGGCCGATTTGGTGACCGGGAAGAGCCGGAAGGCGCACCGCCGCCGCTCAACGTGGATTACCTCAAAGGCCTGAACTTTCTTCTCAATGAGCAGACGGACCAGGCGCTCGAGCATTTCCTGAACATGGTTCGTGTCGACGACAAGACAATCGAGACTCACTTCGCGCTTGGCAGCCTGTTCCGCCGCCGCGGCGAGGTGGACCGGGCCATTCGTATTCACCAGAACATCATTGCGCGGCCGGATCTGGGTTCCGATCAGCGAGACCAGGCGCTCTATTCGCTGGCGCAGGATTACCTCAAGGCGGGCTTGCTCGATCGCGCCGAGAACATGCTGCAGCGACTGGCAGCCGGATCACGCTTTCAGGTGGAGGCACTTGAGCAGCTTTGCCGGATTTACGAGCAGGAGAAGGAGTGGCAGAAGGCTATCGAGGCCAGTCAGAAACTCGAGACCTTGAGCGGCAGGTCGCTCGCGCTGCAGGTTGCCCATTACTACTGCGAACTGGCAGACAAGGCGGCCGAATCGGGTGACTACGGTGCGGCACGCACCTTCGTCAAGAAGAGCCAGGCTGGCCGGCCGCGAACCATGCGTGGCGCGCTGACTCGTGCCGCGATCGCGCGAGCGACGGGCGACACGAAGACCGCGATTCGCCTCTACAAGCGGGTTGTTGACGACAACTCGCACCTGATGCCTGAGGCACTGCCAGCGCTCATCGAGATCTATGATGATGAGGGCTCGCTCGACCGCCTCAACCGCGACCTTGAAGGCCTGATCAAGAAGAATCCCAAGGTCAGTAACCAGATTGCCTACTCAGCGGTCGTCAACAACATGGGCGGCCTGCCGGTCATTGATACCTGCGTTGAGAACTACATCGTCAACGAGCCCACCTTGGCCGAGTTCATCGACGTCCAGCAGCTCAGCACCGAAAGCGAGGAAGAACGGCACGCGGCGCTTGAGAAGGTGCGCGCCGGGCTGAACAAGCTGGCCGGCATGACGCCGCGGTATCAATGCAAGGAGTGCGGCTTTTCCTCTCAGCGTTTGCTGTGGCAGTGCCCCAGCTGCAAGGACTGGGAGACGCAGAGGCCTTTTGCCAGCGTCCAGTTCGATTCACTGCTGCAGCGTAACGGCATCATCGACTACTAGGCCTCCCGGCGCTGCCCGGGCTGATATCTTCCGCCGTATTTCCGCACGCACCGCTCAGATTCTCCGGCTGAGCATACTCAAATCCAGCTCTAGAGTAATTCGGGCAAGGTCGCGCCGCCCGGCGCTACCAATCAACCTGGAGCCTAGAAGATGAAAAACATTCTGCGAGGCCTTACGCCTCTCATGCTACTTGCCGCTGCTGCCAGTGCGCTGGCCGGACCGGTCAACGTTAATACGGCCGATGCCGAGACGCTGTCCGCCGAGTTGTCCGGCGTTGGACTGGCCAAAGCGCAGGCAATCGTCGAATACCGTGAGCAGCATGGCCCGTTCCGTTCGGCTGAAGACCTGCTCAATGTGACCGGCATCGGCGCGCGAACCCTGGAGATGAACCGGGAGTTCATTCTCCTGGGTCCAGCCACGGCCGAGCGGCAATAGCGGCGGGTCAGCGCGGAATCTGAGACCGGGGTACGGGTAGTAGAGCGGGGTATAGTTGCTAGAATACGCGCTGTTTTCTGTGGAGACAGTCCGTTGACCAAGCCAGTTCGCTCCGCCGTATTCCCGGTCGCAGGCCGCGGCACGCGCTTCCTGCCGGCCACCAAGGCCAGCCCTAAGGAAATGCTGCCGATCGTCGACAAGCCCCTGATTCAGTACGCTGTCGAAGAGGCGATCGCCGCCGGTGCCACCAAGCTGGTCTTCGTCACGGGCAGTTCCAAGCGCGCCATTGAGGATCATTTCGACACCGATGCCGAATTGGAGGCCGCCCTGCAGGAGTCGGGCAAGTCGACGTTGCTGGAATCCATCAGGAACATCGTCCCGGAGGGCGTCAGCTGCATCTATATCCGCCAGGGCGTTCCCCTGGGCCTGGGACATGCCGTCCTCTGCGCGCGACCGGCGGTGGGTGATGAACCGTTCTTCGTGCATCTTGCCGATGATCTCATCGACAGCGAAGAGGCCTGCCTGAAGCAGCTCGCGGAGGACTATGCGAAGCATGGATCCAGCATTGTCGCCGTTGAGGACGTGCCGGCCGAGAACACCTCGAGTTATGGCATCGTCGACATCAAGGACAACGACGCCAAGTCGCAGCCGATTGACGGAATTGTTGAGAAACCGCAGCCGGCAGACGCGCCGTCGACCAAGGCGGTGGTGGGTCGCTACCTGCTGACACC
Organism: uncultured Woeseiaceae bacterium; assembly: GCA_964522355.1. Taxonomy (GTDB): domain Bacteria; phylum Pseudomonadota; class Gammaproteobacteria; order Steroidobacterales; family Woeseiaceae; genus JBFGFX01. The sequence continues at coordinate 3,953 of CAZFVT010000352.1, forward strand.
GGAGATATTCGACAAGCTCGAGACGACGCAGCGCGGCGCGGGCAACGAGATCCAGCTGACCGACGCTATTGCGGATCTGCTCGCGGATCAGGCGGTTCATGCCTATGCTTTTGAGGGTGATCGATTTGACTGCGGCAGCAAGCTTGGCTATCTAAAGGCAACCACCGCATTCGGATTGAATCATCCGGATGAGGGTGAAGGGTTTCGAGCCTATCTGCAGGATTTGCTCGACGACTGATTCCTGACATCAACGAGAGCCGGCCATG
>CAZFVT010000353.1:0-4210 GCA_964522355.1 uncultured Woeseiaceae bacterium
GTCTTGCCCGAGCCGGGGCTGGACACGAAGTTCAGGCACAGCACGCCGGCATCACGGAGCCGCCGGCGGTTGGCGGCCGCATACTCGTCGTTCTTGCCGAGAATGTTCGCCTCAATCTCCACCATGCGCGCCTGGCTTAACCCCGGTGCGTGCGCCCTCGCGGGCCCCTGTCCGTAGTCGTGCGCCAATCCGTCCGCTTCGGCATGATGGTGGTGCGCATGATCATGGTGATGCGCGTGATCGTGCGAATGCGAGTGGCTGTGCCCGTGGCCGTTCGCGCCATGGTGATGATGGCCGGCATCCACCCCTTCAATCGTCGTTTCGCCACTCTCGCAGCCGCAAACGGTACACATCATTCCACCTCCAGTTCTCTGACTTTCATTTCGTCGCCGCCGGTCACCTGGAGTTGGTAGCTCCCGCAGGCCGGACAGGCATCGAATCGTTGTTTGACGTTGACGTTCCCGCCGCAGGGCATACACCAGGCCTGGCCCGGAACGTCGATGATTTCAAGCGTTGCGCTGTCGGCCAGCGTGCCGCGGGTGACCGCGTCGAAGCTGAAGCGCATGGACTCGATGTCCACGCCGGCCAGCGCGCCAATTTCGAGCCACACGGTTTTGACCCGGGTAAACGCTTTTTGCCGCGCGTTCGCCTCGAGTATTTGCAGCACGCTTTCGGACAGCGCCATCTCGTGCATCAGTGCACCTCCAGCGAATAGCCGACGCAGGGGTCGGTCGCCGTTACCAGCAGCGATGCCTTTGCGATCAGGCTTTCGCGATTGGTGTCGTCCAGCGCGGCAAGGCCTCGCGCAAGACCGCCGTCCGGATGAAAATTCCATTCGGTCGGGGCAAGAATCTGGTAGTCGACGACGCGGTCACCATCGACCGTCGCGCGGTGGACGAGTCGCCCCCGCGCCGCTTCGACCTGCGCTATGCCGATTCCAGGTGAGTAGTCGGATGCATTGTCGCTACGGGCCTCGGTCGCTCCGAGTGCGGCACGAAGCGCGCGCGGTGATTCCGCCAGTTCGACGAGTAGCGCCGCCAGTCGTGCAAGCAGACCGTGTCCGGAGTGAGCGGCGACGTCGCGCACCAGCGGATGGCCCTGCCGGCGTGACAGCGGCGTCGTTTCGCAGGCGTCGCCCTGCCAGTCCGGCGCTGCCACGAACTCATCGGCGTCGGCCGCCGCAAGTCGCTGATCGAGATCGTTGTTCGATAGTGTCGGCAGAAAATGTGGGGTCACGGTGCCGGCCGTCGCCCAGTCTCGCTCCGCCACCCGATGAATCAGGGCCGCAGCATCGGAGGCGCCCGACGCCGCCCAGTCCAGCAACGACGACTGGTCCGTGAGCATGAGCCAGTCCCCGGCGGGCATACCGAACACCGCCTCATCGAGCAGCGTTTCGAGATCGGCGATGACGCCGGCAACGGCATCGACGCGTTCCGCGTCGCCCAGTGCTTTCTTAAGCGCGGGCAACAGTGCCTGCATGGCGCGGGCCCGCACCGCATCCGGCTTGTCCGGCGAGACGAACGTCGACCAGTCCATCAGGACCCGCCAAAGGTGTTCCCGTGCCGTTTCCATTTCCATCAGCAGCGCGTCGTCTGTCGATTCGGCCTGCCGTCCGTCGCTGCTCACGGCGCGCCGCAGCGCAAGCTTCGCCGCGCGGCCCTGGGCAATGCCGCAGACGCTGAACAGGCGGGGCATCATGGCCAACACCTCGTCTATCGCTTTTTGACGAAAAACCCGGGCGGCGAGCACCGGACGTGTTGAGTGAATCCGGACCCGCGACGCGCGGTCGGCGCTGCAGTCGATCTCGATGCTCAGCGGCCGCTCGTTCATCACACCCGGGCCTCTTCCGCATCGGATAATCCGCGCAGCAATGCGCGCCGCGAAACCGGCTTCGGCGGTTCGGCCGGCGGCTGCATATCAGCCTCGGCCTCATCATCTTCAAACAGCTGCTCGAGCACGGCCTCGGCCGTCGCGACGGCGGCCGCGTGATCCTCGAAGTCGAACACCGGCGAGTAAAGCGAACACATCTGGTAGGCGCCGATGGCGGCTTCCTCGCCGTGAATGAACTCGAAGCGGCCGGCCGGAAAATCGACCGGGCTCGATTCGCCGCTGGCGGCGGCGGGCTCCGACTCGTCCAGCGGCAGGAGCATCAGGTTCATGAACCAGGGCGTGATGAGAATGCCGAGCAGCTGTCCTTCCCATTCTTGAAAGCCGACGGCCTGCACCTTTATCGCGGGGTTGAGTATCGGCACGTCGGCCATTCGTTCGCGCTCGATCGCCCGGAACGTGTCTTCCAGTGTGCGGCTCAGTAGCTCAGCGCGGTCCGACACGGCAGATCAGTCCTCCAGCACCATGAAGTCGTTCTTGCTGCTGTCGCATTCCGGGCAGCTCCAGTAGTCGGGCAGCGCGGAGAACGGCGTTCCCGCCGGAATCTGCCAGACCTCATCGCCGGTTTTCGGGTCGTAGACGTACCAGCAGATCTTGCACTCGAGCTTATTGCTGTCGGCGATTCGGCTGGCGTCACCGCCGTAGGACCCTGCGAAAAACTCGGCGGTCATTGATACACCTCGAGAATTTCATGCAGGCGTTCCGCGCTGTCGTCCAGGTCTTCTTGTGCGGCGCAGGCAACTTCGGGCACCTGGCTGATCTCGATCGTGTTGAGGATCAAGGTGTCCTGCGAGTTGAAGTACTGCACCCACCAGACGTTGCGGGTGGCGGTGCTGGTAATCCGGCAATTGCCGTAGCCGCGGGACAGGATCACCGCGGGGCCACCGCCCAGGGTGCTTGCCAGCACTTCGATGTCCTCATCGGTGTTCGGCAGTAGCGACAGGTTAATTACGTAGGGATCGTTGCCGGGTTGGTAATCCGGCAGCTTGTCGGCGATTTCGACTAGCAGGGCCGGCGCGTTGCCAACGCCCGCCGGCATGTTGTCCGGATCGAACTGAATGTCGGCTGCTGCGTCGGTGAACACGCCGTCGCGAATCAGGGTTGGAATGACGCCGACTTCGATGACGTCACGCTCCACCCCGTCGTCTTCGTTCAGGTACTGGACGCGCCAGACGCCGGCCAGCACCGACTCCTGGATCTTCGCGCGCAGCATGCCTTCATAAACGATGCTTACCTCGCCGTTACCGAGAACCTGGTCGAGGAGCTCGATGTCGGCGGTATCGAGGTCCGTCAGCTCAATGACGCGGGCTGCATCGCTGACCTGCTGCTCCGAGAGCGTGGCGGCCAGTTTTGCGAGCAGCGCGATGCCGGCTTCCCGGCCCTGGATGTCTTCCGGTTCGGGTATCACCGGCATGGAGTAAGTCCAGGCTTCGGCGGGAAGCTTCATGTAGTCGAGGACGACGCCGTCCTCATCCGCCGGCTGCGAACCGGGCTCAACGACGACGGGTATGCTGATCTTCTTCATCCTGTACTCCAATTCAGTGGTGGGCGGGTTCGCCGGAAGCGGCGCCGGGCAGTGGCATCGGCGGTGGTTCGCTGACGTCTGAGGTCAGGATCTGCTCGATGTCAGCGAGATAGTCCGCCCAGTCGAGGACGCCCGAGATCGTGCCGAGATAGTCCCCGTCGCGCAGGAACACCAGGGTCGGCATCTTCAGGAAGCGGTATTTGAGCTGCAGCTCGCGATGCGCGGTAAACGGGACGACCGCAACCTTGAAGCGGCCGGGGAAAGCGTCCACCAGCTCCGGCAGGATGACCGCCAGGTCATCCGCTTCCGGGCGGCGCTTGATGCCTTCGGCAAACACCAGCACGACCGTCTCGTTGTTGTCGATGAAGGCATCGAGTTCTGGTCCGGCGAGGGCCGGGTATCCGGTACGTTCGAGCATGGCTTGGATCACGGGTGAAAACATGGTGGCCTCCATAACGTTCAGCCGTCGCGCCGCGGCGCGGATGCGGGTAAGGGAATTTCGCGGTCGATAAGGTCGGCGAAAAGGTGGTCGATGTCTTTACTGCCAGACATGACGAGGTTGACGGCCGTCACGGCATCGGTGATCTGCTTCGCGTCTTCCGGGCTTAATACTTCGCGTGCCGCGTCGAGAAAGGTCAGCACCCAGGTACCTTCGGGCTGATCACCGACCAGCAGGGTGCTGATGCGCTTGCGCTCGCCCATGCCTTCGCAGAGGGCAGTGCCTTCGCCAGTTTCGACAATCTGCATGGGAACACCAATGCACATCAGTACTTGCCCCGGTGATCGACGTCGACGCTG
>CAZFVT010000354.1:0-3530 GCA_964522355.1 uncultured Woeseiaceae bacterium
GTCTTCGAGGGTGCGCGACATCTGGTTCACCAGGCGCTGGTGAGTAATGGCAACCGCGCGCTGCCATTCGGCGCGATCCGGGACCGCGAGCTCGGCCGCGCCCGAAGGGGTTGGGGCGCGAACGTCGGCCACCAGGTCGGCGATGCTGAAGTCGACTTCGTGACCGACGGCACTGATCACCGGCAGCGTGGATGCACGTATCGCTCGTGCGAGGGACTCGTCGTTGAACGCCCAAAGGTCTTCAAGCGAGCCACCGCCGCGGCCGATGATGAGCAGGTCGCACTCCCTGCGACGGTTAGCGGCCAGCAGCGCCCGGGTGAGTTCGGGAACGGCCTGCTCTCCCTGTACGGCGGCCGGGTAGATGATGACCGGTATCGACGGGAAGCGGCGCTTCAGTACGGTCAGAACGTCGCGCACGGCCGCGCCGCTGGGGGAGGTGATCACGCCGATTCGCCGGGGCAGGGCGGGCAGGTCCTGTTTCAACGACTCGTCGAACAGGCCCTCGGCCTCGAGCTTCTTTTTCAGGCGCTCAAAACGCCGCCGCAGTTCGCCTTCGCCGGCCGGCTCTATTTGCTCGACGATCAGCTGGTAATCGCCACGGGGCTCATAGAGGCTCACACGGCCGTAGGCCTGCACCTGGTCTCCGTTGCCAACCTCGCGCGCCTGGCCGCGGCGCTGCCGCTGGCGAAACCACGCGCAGCGAATCTGGGCCGAAGCGTCTTTCAGCGTGAAGTACATGTGGCCGGAGGCGGGCCGGGCGAGATTGGAGATCTCCCCTTCGACCCACAGGCGGGCGAGCCCCCTTTCCAGCAGCGTTCGCGCCTCGCGATTAAGGTCACTGACGGTCAGGGTGACCCGCCTTTCGGCTGCAAAGAGGTCGTCGTCGTGGTTGCTGCTCATTTGGAAAGTATAGCGGGCGAAAGTACAGCGGCCGAGGTTTGCTGTGGCCTGTTCGGAGTGGGTCCCAGGGATTTTGTCCCGACTGAACGTTTACCCGCAAATGCCAGCCGCGTACACTTGACCGTTTACCCCAATCAGACATCCAAGGGTCCATGATGCGCGTAGCCAAGGAAGCTCTGACGTTCGACGACGTTCTGCTGCAACCCGATTATTCCGAGATTCTGCCGCGTGATGTCGATATGACCACGCGCCTGACGGACCGCATCGCACTCAATATCCCGCTTCTTTCTGCCGCCATGGACACGGTGACCGAGTCCCGCCTGGCCATCTCTATTGCCCAGGAGGGCGGCATCGGCATCGTGCACAAGAACATGGCGCCGGCCGACCAGGCACGCGAGGTGTTGCGGGTCAAAAAGTACGAGAGCGGCATCGTCAGGGATCCGATCACCGTTAGCCCGGACATGAGCATCCGCGAAGTCATCGATTTGACGCGGGCGATGAGCATTTCCGGCGTTCCGGTTGTCACCGGCAAAGAGCTGATCGGCATCGTGACGCACCGCGATCTGCGCTTCGAGACCAGTCTCGATGCGCCTGTGAAGTCGGTAATGACGCCAAAAGAGCGCCTCGTTACCGTCCGCGAAGACGCGGACGACGATGAAGTTCGCTCGTTGCTGCACAAACACCGCATCGAAAAGGTGCTCGTGGTCGACGAGCACTTCGAGCTTCGGGGCATGATCACCGCGAAGGACTTCCAGAAAGCGTCTGACTACCCGCGTGCCTGCAAGGATGAGAACGGCGCGCTTCGCGTAGGCGCCGCTGTCGGCACAGGTTACGACGCCGAGGACCGTACGGCGGCGCTCGTTGAAGCCGGCGTTGACCTCATTATCATTGATACGGCGCACGGCTTTTCAAAGGGCGTCGTCGATCGGGTACGCGAGACCAAGAAGAAATACCCGGATCTGCAGGTCATCGCCGGTAATATCGTCACCGGCGACGCAGCCGCTGCGCTGGTCGAGGCAGGGGCCGATGGCGTCAAGGTCGGCATCGGGCCGGGTTCGATCTGCACGACGCGTGTCGTCGCGGGCGTCGGCGTGCCGCAGATTTCGGCGGTTGCCGAAGTGGCCGATGCGCTCGCCAAGTCAAACGTTCCGCTGATTGCCGACGGCGGCATTCGCTACTCGGGTGACATCGCCAAGGCGCTGGTCGCCGGGGCAAATTCCGTGATGATTGGCAGTCTCTTCGCCGGCACCGAGGAGTCGCCGGGTGAAGTCGAGCTCTACCAGGGTCGTTCTTACAAAGCCTATCGTGGCATGGGCTCCGTTGGCGCTATGGGCCAGCAGCACGGTTCGTCGGACCGCTACTTCCAGGACGCAGCCGAAGAGCTCGAAAAACTCGTGCCGGAAGGCATCGAGGGCCGGGTTGCCTACAAGGGTTCGCTGGTTGCCATCATTCATCAGCTCGTTGGCGGCGTGCGCGCGGCGATGGGATACACCGGCAGCAAGAACATCGAGGAAATGCGGACTCGGCCGAAGTTCGTGAAGATTACGACGGCCGGCATGCGCGAGAGCCATGTGCATGACGTATCGATTACCAAGGAAGCACCGAACTACCGCACGTCGAACTGATCCCCTGACACTTACCGGGTTTTCAAAACTATGAGCCAAGCCGCTTCTGAAGCGATCGCCAGCCAACCGGATATTCATGCTCACAGACTGCTGATTCTCGACTTCGGCAGCCAGTACACACAACTAATCGCCCGTCGCGTCCGCGAATGTGGCGTCTACTCGGAAATCCACCCCTGGGATATGAACGAGGAGGCGCTGCGGGAGTTTGAACCAACGGGCATTATCCTTTCCGGCGGCCCGGAGTCGGTAAACCTGGACGAGCCGCCTCGCGTTTCCCAGGCGGTTTTCGACCTTGCGGTTCCGGTGCTCGGGATTTGCTACGGCATGCAGGCGATGGCTGCGCAGCTGGGCGGCCGTGTCGAGGCATCCAGCCACCGTGAGTTTGGCTACGCCGAGATCGAACCCCTTGAATCAACCTTCCTGGCAGGCTTGAGCGATGCCGAGGGTGGCTCTGCGCCGCTCCTCAAGGTCTGGATGAGCCATGGCGACCGAGTCGAAGCCGTACCGCCCGGCTTTACCGTGACCGGTCGCAGCAGCAATTCGCCGCTGGCGGCCATGGAAGATGCGTCCCGCCATTACTACGGCGTGCAGTTCCACCCCGAGGTCACGCACACGCCCCACGGCAGCGACATCCTGACCCGTTTCGTTCGAGATATTTGCGGCTGTGCCGGCGACTGGACGCCGGGCAACATCGTTGCCGATGCCATTGCCACCGTGCGCAGCCAGGTTGGCGACAACAAGGTGCTGCTGGGCCTCTCGGGAGGCGTTGACTCATCGGTCGTGGCCGCGCTGCTGCACGAGGCAATCGGCGACCAGCTGACCTGTGTGTTCGTTGATCACGGTCTGCTGCGCTACCAGGAAGGCGACCAGGTGATGGAGACCTTCGGTGAGCACCTTGGCGTCAACGTCATTCGCGTAAATGTGGCAGAGCGATTCTTTGCGGCGCTCGAAGGGGTAAGCGACCCCGAGCAAAAGAGAAAGATCATCGGTGCCCAGTTCATCGAA
>CAZFVT010000354.1:3566-4198 GCA_964522355.1 uncultured Woeseiaceae bacterium
CATCGACTGGCTGGCGCAGGGCACCATTTATCCCGACGTAATCGAGTCTGCCGGCTCAAAGACCGGCAAGGCCCACGTCATCAAGTCGCACCACAACGTCGGTGGATTGCCGGACGACATGCGCATGGAGCTCGTCGAACCCCTGCGGGAGCTGTTCAAGGATGAGGTGCGCAAGATAGGTATGGAGCTGGGCCTGCCCCGCGAAATGGTCTACCGGCATCCGTTTCCTGGTCCGGGTCTCGGCGTTCGCATCCTCGGCGAGGTTCGCCCGGAGTATGCCGAGAAGCTTCAGCTCGCGGACGATATCTTTATCAGCGAGCTGCGTCAGGCAGATCTTTATGACCAGGTGAGCCAGGCCTTCGCGGTATTCCTGCCCGTCAAATCGGTGGGCGTTATGGGCGACGGACGTCGCTACGAATACGTTATCGCACTGCGCGCGGTCGAGACGATCGATTTCATGACCGCCAAGTGGTCGCATCTGCCGTATGAATTCCTCGAGAAGGTGTCCACCCGAATCATCAACGAGGTCGACGGCATCTCCCGCGTCACTTACGACATTTCCGGTAAACCGCCGGCCACCATTGAGTGGGAGTGATTGCCGGTCCCCGGGTGAGTTTGCGGGTAACATAAGT
>CAZFVT010000355.1:0-4171 GCA_964522355.1 uncultured Woeseiaceae bacterium
TTGTCGCTACGGCCGGACTGATTCGGCAGGGTTTCCTTGTCCGGGGTGTAGCAGTTCAGCGCCTTGAACCCGAAGCCCGGCGTGCACAGCCGCGCCACCAATGCCTGTTCGATGTCGTCTTCGGAGATGAGGTTCGGCATCGGAGGCCCTTGCGGCTAGGCGGCGTCGGCCTGCATGCCGGGCGGGAACTGGATATCCAAATCATCCACGCGCAGCTTGCCGGAGATGAGGCGGTTGAGGAGGAGGTCGCGACATTCGCTCAAGTTTTGACTGCTTGCAATCAGCGTCTCCACCTGTTGATGAATATCTGTGACAAGGTCTTCGTAACGCCGCATCAATCTCATATCAGGAATCAGCAGCTTCATCTTTTTGAAGTCTTTGAGAATAATTCGCGGTACAGCAACTCCCGATACGTATCCGGCCATCATCGCTTTCGTAGAGTCTTGCCGAAGAACCTGGGCAAAGAAATGAGGTAAGACTCGTTCGAGATTCGGCCTCAATATCGCGATTGACGACAGGATGACCACTTCCTGACCCCCCGAGAACACGAACACATGTTTGAGGTAGCTGCCATCTTTCGCAATGAGAACATCACCTTGTTCGGGCCTGCAATTCGACTGAGTTAATCGTTCAAAATCAGCCTCGCTGATTGTACGCGCACCGCTAAGATCAAATCCTTGACCCGTCATGTCCTTCACAGAGGCCATCGCTTTGCCTGCGTCAACGGACGGCGGGCTCGCGTGAGCCCCATCGGTGACTAGGGAGCAAAGTTCGCCTATGGTTTTGATTGACCATTCGCTTGGCAATCCCTTCCGAAACGTGGTGGATTGATGCCCCGGAAAGCGCAGGCGCACAAACCATTCACGGTAGATTTCCTTGGCGAGTTTTTCCAGCAGGGTGATGCGCTGGCGGTTGTTCTCAATTAGTTCGTCGTAGGCGGTTAGGATCGCCGCGATTTTTCGTTGTACCTTGATCGGCGGTACGGGGACCTGAAACTTGCTTGCATCTGGCACGCGCAAGTGTTCTACCGTGGCCCCGGAGCCCCAGGAACGTATTTGGCCTTGAACTATTCCGCCCTGAAAGGCGTAGTACAGATAGTTCTGATCCGTGGTACGCGCGTCAGCACGATACATCATCGTGCGCTGGCCAAGAAACAGGTTTTCATCGGTACGGATCAGGCCAACTTCCCCTAGAGGTGCCTCACGTGTAAGTACGATGTCGTTTCGTTTGGGCACGCTGCGTCGCGTCCAACGCTGGTATGTTTTTTCATCAACGTATCGCACTTCTTCAGTTGAAACCCTGCCATGCCGGACGTTGGTGGTTCGGATCATTTTGTACGGTGTTGGGCCATCAACCGTTGGCGCTGTCTTGTTGATGCAGTCCACAATTTCAGCGCAGATATCGCCAACTGGTTGCAGAGACCAGTTGCCCGGCAAAATCTTCATCACTGATCCACTAACGTCAGAAGGTTGGACGAAATTTGCGCGGCCAAGCCGTTAGCCTCCGCCGTCAATTGGTTTAGGCGTTCCCTGGACACCTCAAGTTCTTCGATGAACTCCGCCTCCGTCTTCCCATCCTCCTCAATCACCACCCCCACATACCGTCCCGGATTCAGCGACCAGTCCTGCTCTTCGATCTCGGCCTGGGTCGCGGCTTTGCATAGTCCCACCACGTCCTCATAACGGGCCTCCGGAAAGCGGGAATGCAGCCATTCGATGTGGGCAAAGCATTGCTCGGCGTCGCCCATGTCGGCGTGCAGGGTGTCCATGGCAGTCTTGAGGGCTTTTATTTCCCGGTCGGGCCGGCGACGGCCTTGATACTTCTCGGCTTCGGCCCGCTCCCAGGCGCGGATGGCCTTGTCCAAGGCCTTCTGCCGTTCGTGCAAGTTGGCGAAGAAGGCGGCGAAGGGCTCCGACAAGGTGCGCTGGCGGGTGTTATGGGCATCCACATTGCCGATCTTTTCGCCATGCTCGTAGTCTGCCCAGGCTTGTTGCAGGGCTGGGTAGGTGGTCCACTGCTCGCGCAGGGCCTTGGCGGCGCGGACGCAGTCGGCATCGTCGATGAGTTCGGCTACTTGATCGGTGACCGCAGGGGCGGCCTCGGCATTTGCGGTGAGCCGCTGCATGCCGTCGGCGAAGTAGCTGTCGATGAGGTCGATAAAGCTGTCGCGCTGGCCGCAGTACAGGCGGCTAATGGTGGCGAGATTCTGGATCTGCGCCGGGCTGAATTCGCGGTGGGCGCGGTCGATCTGGGTGAAGACGTTGCGGGCGTCGATGAACAGGATGCGCTCGTCCAGCCCGCGCGCGGCCTTTCCCTTGTCGAAGAACCACAGAGTGGCCGGCAGGGTGACTGTGTAGAACATGTTGCTGGGCAGGGTCAGCATGCCGTAGATCAGGTTCTGCTCGATTAGCTCGCGGCGTATGTCGGCCTCGGAATGGCGTGCATCGGAGGCGGAGTTGGCCATGACCAGCGCGGCGCGTCCCGTGTCCTTCAGTGACGTGGCGAATAGGTTGATCCAAAGGTAGTTGGCGTTAGGGACGGTTTCTTCCTCCGCCTTGCCTTTGGATTTGGTTTTGCGCTTGGGGATGCCGTAGGTGTTGAAGCGCGGGTCGTCCTTGACGCCGTTGTAGAGCACTTCGTCCACGTTGAAAGGCGGATTGGCCAGCACATAGTCGAAGCGGCCGAAACTGTTGGCTGGGTCTTCGTAGTAACTTATGGCCTGATGAATCTCGCCGCGCAGGCCGTTGACTGCAAGGTTCATCTTGGCCAGTTTTACGGTAGGTAGCTTCTTTTCCTGGCCGCATACAAAGAGATCAAGATCGCCCTGATCTTGCTTCAGCGCCTTGCGGTGTTCCTCGATGAAGCGTGCGGACTGCACGAACATGCCGCCGGAGCCGCAGGCGGGGTCGAACACTGAACCGCCATGCGGCTCGATGATTTCCACCATCAGCCGGACAACAGAGGTGGGAGTGAAGAATTCACCACCGCCCTGCCCCTCGGCCAGTGCGAACTTGCCGAGGAAGTACTCATAGATCTGGCCGAAAAGATCGCCGTCCGCGTCGTCCGGAATGTTGGCGAAGTTCTTCAGCAGCCGGTTGGGCAGGCCGGTGTTCTGCGGATTGCGAGTGAGCGCGAAGTACTCGTCTTTGGGCAGCACACCTTCCAGCTCCGGCTTGTGCTGCTCGATCGCCGTCATCGCATCCTTCAGCGCCTGAGCAATGTTGGCGTCCTCTGGCAGGCCGAGTAGGTAGTCGTAGCGCGCCTCCTCGGGCAAGTAGAAACCGCAAAGCTCTAACGCGACGTCCTCGATAGGCTTCTCGCGCCGGGTGCCCTTAAGCTTATCGTACTCGGCGTTAATCGCCTGCAGGTGCTGCTTGTATTTGCCGTCGGCGAACTTGAGGAAAATCAAGCCTAGGACGGGAGTGTCATACTCACTAGCGGCCAGATCGGAATTGGCGCGCAGGTCGTCGGCGCTTTTCCAGAGCTGCGTTTCGAGGTGTTTAAGTGCTTCCGGTGTCATAAATTTTCGATGTTTCTCGAATCAAACCGAACGGCATGGCAATCATAAGTTTACGCGATTGAACAGAGATATTTCCGATAAGGTTTATGTCGTTCTCGACGACCCTTTTATCCGTGATCCAAAGCAAGTCGACTGCGTTGCAAACTCAACCATCAAGCGCGCTCTTGAAATTGTTCGACGCATTCTCTTTCAGGTTGAAAGCGTGCGCTCCAGCGAGCAGCGATCGAGCAGTTTCGCTTCCACGATCTTCTTCATACTTTTTCGAGCTGGCACGTGACTAGCGGCGCCAGCCAGCAGGAATTGATGGAATTAGGTGGCTTGAAATGCTATCGGATGGTTCTTAGGCACGCGCATCTGACCCCAGAGCACTTGTCCAATGCAGTAGCCCGAATTGAACGCAAAAATGGGGTTTCGGATTACAACGCTACGAATCAATTACGCTGAAAAACGAAGGGCCCGCCGAAGTCGGTGAGTCCTTGTTCTATTTGGCGGGCTCGAAAGGATTGATTCGCCGGTTGGTCGAACGCAGCCCTTCGGGCTGCAGAGGTTCGATCCTTCCGGGCGAAAAACAAAAAGGCCCCATGAAGGGGCCTTTGTGTTTTTGGCGCGCCCGGAAGGATTCGAACCTCCGACCGCCTGGTTCGTAGCCAG
>CAZFVT010000356.1:0-1081 GCA_964522355.1 uncultured Woeseiaceae bacterium
CGCAAGGAGTCTGCCCGCAACCTGTCCGGCGGCATGAAGCGCCGGCTGATGATCGCCCGCGCGCTGGTCCACGAGCCGAAGCTGCTGATTCTCGATGAGCCAACCGCGGGCGTGGACATCGAGATTCGTCGCAGCATGTGGGACTTCATGAAGCGCATCAACGATGAAGGCACCACGATCATCCTGACGACGCACTACCTCGAAGAGGCGGAAAACCTGTGTCGGCACGTAGCCATTATCGACGAAGGCCAGATTATCGAAAACGCGCGTATGTCGGACGTATTGAGAAAGCTCCAGCGCGAGACGTTTGTTCTGAGTCTGAGAGAGCCACTTTCCAGCGCGCCAGACATTGCACCTTTTGAAGCGACCCTCGTTCAGGAAACGGAGCTCGAGGTGTCGATCGAGTCGGGTATGGATCTGAACGATGTGTTCAGCAAGCTGAGCGAAAAGAACATCGGTGTGGTAAGCCTGCGCAATAAGGCCAACCGGCTTGAGGAGCTTTTCATGGGGCTGGTTGAAAACAAGCAGGCGGTGCAGGGATGAACGTTGCGCTGAACGCCGTCGCGATTCGCACGATCGTGCGGAAGGAAATCGTCCGTGTTCTGAGGATCTGGGTACAGACTATCGTGCCGCCCGCGATCACGATGACGCTTTACTTCGTTATCTTCGGCAACCTGATCGGCAGTCGCATCGGGCCGATGGACGGCTACTCCTACATGCAGTACATCGCGCCAGGTCTGATCATGATGTCGGTGATCACCAATTCGTACGGCAACGTCGTGTCGTCGTTTTTCGGTGCAAAATTCGGCGGCTATGTGCAGGAGATGCTGGTCTCGCCGCTGTCGAGCGCCTCGATCAGCATCGGTCACGTCGCCGGCCGAGTCCTCAGAGGACTGCTGGTGGGCGCGCTGGTAACCCTGATCGCCTTGGCCTTCACCAGCCTCGAAGTGGCTCATCCGCTGATCATGATTTCGATGGTGCTGCTCTCATCGATCGTCTTCTCGCTCGCGGGTTTCGTTAACGCGGTCTTCGCCAAGAAGTTCGATGACATTTCCATCATCCCGACGTTTGTGCTTACGCC
>CAZFVT010000356.1:1102-4152 GCA_964522355.1 uncultured Woeseiaceae bacterium
TTACGCCGCTGACCTACCTGGGTGGCGTGTTCTACTCCATATCGCTGCTTCCCGAATTCTGGCAGAGCGCCAGCCGCCTCAACCCGATCCTGTACATGGTGAATGCCTTCCGCTACGGCATCCTTGGTACCTCGGATATCTCTATCGGCTATGCCTACCTGATCGTGGTGGTGTTTGCCGTTGGCCTGTTTTCCGTCTGCCTGACGCTGCTGAACCGCGGCGTCGGCATACGCGACTGATGTGCGGCCGCTTCGCGTTCTATTCGCCCGCCGAAGCGGCAGCGGCCCTGTTTGGCGCTGAAGACTGGACGGACTTTGCGGCCAGCTACAACGTCGCCCCGACCCAGGACATTCCGGTTGTTCGCGAAGGCGAGGAACGCCGCGAGCTGGTTGCGCTTCGCTGGGGGCTTGTGCCGTTCTGGGTAAAAGGCCCGTCGATTGGCAATCGCATGATCAACGCGCGCAGCGAAACGATCGCCGAGAAGCCCTCGTTTCGAAACGCTTTTCGCAAGCGGCGCTGCCTTGTAATTGCCGATGGCTTCTACGAGTGGCGGAAGGAGGGCGAGCAAAAAACGCCGTACCTCATTTCATTGCAGGATGGCGGGCCAATGGGATTTGCCGGGCTTTGGGAGCAATGGACTGACAAGGAGACCGGCGAGTACCTCGAAACGGCAACGATCGTCACGACGGCGGCCAATGAGTTCATGCAGCCGCTACACCAACGAATGCCTGTGATCCTCGCTCCGGACGCTGCGAGTCGCTGGCTGGCCATGGACGACTCGATCCTCGGGGACAATCCGTCGCCAAAACTGAAGGCGTGGCCGGTCAGCCGACGCGTAAACAACCCCCGCAATAACGACGAAGATCTGCTTTTGGCAGACGGGGATACGGTGAGTGGTTGACGGCCGATGAGGCGTCTTTACTGATTCTCCACCGCAACCCTGGCAACGGAATCGACGTCGATTCGGCGCTGGACGCCGACCACGATCGCACCGGGTCCTGCATGTACGCCAAGAGCTGTACCCAGCGGTGTGATACCCCGGCTCGTCGATCCGGAAAGCGCTTGGTGTAGCAGCGCTTCAAGTTCTCTCGCCCGTTCCTCGCATTCCGCATGACCAATCATGAAGTGCAGTTCCCCAGCCGGCACATGCTTGGCGATAAAGCGGGCAAATCGTTTCAGCGGCCAGCCGCGACCGGGCAGAACCCCGCCAGAGGAAACGCTGCCTTCGGGGGTTGTTCTCAGCACTGGCGTTACCCGCAGCAGGTCGGCAACGAGTTTTCGGGACTTCGGTACCCGGCCGCCGCGAACGGCGTAGCTCAGGTCGTTGATCATTGCGAAGCTCGACGTATCGGGAATCGCGTGATTGAGGACCTCGAGAGTTGCGGCGGCATCCAGGCCGGCCTGGGCACACTCGGCAGCCAGAATCGTTAACAGTCCCTGGCCCAGCGAGGCGTTCATCGTATTAACGACGTGTACCTTGCCCGAGGCGTTGATGCGCCCGGCGGCGCTCTTTGCCGCCTGAAACGTACCGCTGACCCGACCGGTCAGGTTGACCGAGATGACGTCCGGGTAGTGACTTGCGAGAAACTGATACTGGCGCCTGAAGTCGCCGGGTGATGGCTGCGAGGTCGTCGGATGTACCGGGTTGCTGCGCAGCTCCTCATAGAATTCATCCGGCGTGATGCTGACCTTGTCGAGGTAACCGCGATCACCGAACTGCAGACGTAACGGCACGATGTGGATGTCGTGAGTCTCCAGCAGCTCATCGGGGATGTCGGCCGCCGAGTCGGTAATGACGGCAAACTTCGCCGCCACACCGTGGGTGCTGCTCTGCTGACGCTGCATATCATCGGCTTTCTCACCGCTGAGCTCGCCATAGGTCTTGGCAGCGCGGAACACCTCTTCCGGCTCGTTGACGTGAATGTGGATCTTGGCCTTGCGCTTGGTGCCGGCAAGAACCAGCGAGTCACCCAGCCGCGACAACGTCTGACGGAGCTTGCGGCGATCGATATCCGTGCCCGTAACGATGCACTCGGTGCAGAACCGATAGGTCAGTTCTCCCTCGTCGCCAGCGGTTTCACTGACAAGTCCTTCTTCCGGCAGCTGCGCCAGGTCCGGCTCCGCGACGAAGGTTCCGTCGACGAGATAGTCGACCATGCCTTCAACCAGGTCGACGAAACCCTTGGCGCCGGCATCGACGACGCCGGCCTTCTTCAGAACCTCGAGTTGGTCCGGCGTGGCCGCCAGCGCGCGCCGGGTCGCCTCGACCGCACCCGTCAGAACCGTCGGGAAACGGTCGCCGCCCTCTTTCGCGACCAGATCCTGGATGCTTTCGGCAAATGCGGCGATGACCGAGAGTATGGTGCCTTCCCGCGGGTTGGACAGGGCGTCATGCGCATAGTCGCTGCCGAGAGCGACCGCGCGAGCAAAGGTTTCCGTCGTGAAATCGTTCAACTCTTCCGCAGCGTCGCTCATGCCCTGGAAGAACTGCGCGACGATGGCGCCCGAATTGCCGCGCGAGCCATCGAGCAGATCGTCCGCAATTCGCGCCAGCAGTTTGCCAAGGTGCGTGTCGCGCGGGTTCTTTAGCGTTGCCAGCGCCGATCCGAGTGACAGGCTCAGATTTGTCCCGGTGTCGCCGTCCGGGACCGGGAAGACGTTAATGGCATTCAGCTTGTCCTGATCATTGATGACTCGATGGATGCCGGACTGGAGGGCCGTGGCAAAGCCCTGCCCGTGAAGTTCTGCCACTGCGGTTGCGGTCATAGAATCCGTTCGGTGTCGCTGGCTGCCTACTCGCGCGGCAGCAGGAAGGTCGTGCCGCGATACTCAAGCACTACGCCTTCGGTTGTGATCTGTTTGACGGTTGGGCCTTCCGGCAAGGTTGCGCTTTCCCGGTACTCCTTCATGTCGATAAAGACGAACCGGTCTGCCGGGTTGTCACTGAAGACATGCAGGTCGATATGCATGTCCGGCAGGTCGACCCGACCGCTGGCCCGCAGGTCATTCAGTGTCAGCCAACTCTCGTCCTCGGTCTCCGCCGGTGTGCT
>CAZFVT010000357.1:0-4129 GCA_964522355.1 uncultured Woeseiaceae bacterium
GGAGACGAGCACCGGATGACCGAGGTGGGCGCCGTGAAAGTTCGAAACGGCGTCATCACGGATCGCTTTCACTCACTCCTCAACCCGCAGCGCTCAATTCCCGGGAGCATCACCCGGCTAACCGGAATATCGCAGGAGATGGTCGCGAGCGCCCCGACCTTCGGTGAAATCGCGGATGACTTCGAGAACTTCCTGGCAGACGGAATTTTTGTCGCCCACAACGTCGGCTTTGACTACCGGTTTGTCGCCGCGGAGTTTGCCCGCCTGGGTCGAACGTTCCGGCGGGCACGCCTCTGCACCTGCTCCGGCATGCGCAAGCACTACCCGGGGCACCGTTCCTACAGCCTCGCATCGCTTTGCAGCGCTTATGACATACCGCTCAAGCAGCACCACCGGGCCCTCTGCGACGCTGAGGCAGCCGCCCAGCTCCTGCTGATCATTAACGAGCGCCGCCTCGAACGACTGGCCGAGACCGCCCTGCCGCCCGGCTAGGCCTGGCGTCCTAGAGTCCTCGCGATCACGCTGGCAAAATCGCCGCCTCGCAAAGTCCCGCGACCCTGCAATGCGCCCGACCTCATTCAAGATCTACCCGTTATTCAAGTATTCGGTCTACCTGCTGCTGACCGTGAACATCTACCTGTTCTTCAACGAGGAATGGGCCGCAACGGCGCACCGTTTTGCCGAAGGTCTCAGCGTTCGCGACCTGATCGAGGCCTTCCCGGCAACCATCGATACAGCGGCCTGGGTGATCCTCCTCCTGATGTTCGAGCTGGAAACCTGGGTGCTCGAGGACGAGCAGATCACGCCGACCGTTCAGCGCTCGCTGCACGGCCTGAGAGCCCTCTGCATGGCGTTCATTGTCTATGCCTTCTACGGCTATCTCTCCAAGCTGGTCTTTCTTCTCACAGCGGTTCCGCTCGAGAACCTGGGCGATCTTTGCAGCCTGGTCGGCGGCGACTGGTCCTATGCCGTCGACCTCAATGAGTACGAGCGCATCACGGCAGCCAACTGCGCAAGCCTTGGCGAAGGTGCGCTGCTGCACTGGCCGGGCATCAACGCAGCCGTCGACGAAGCGGGCTACCAGGCGATCCTGCGGCTCGGCTGGGCGGACGTCATTAACTCGGCCGTGTGGATCCTCGTGGTCGCGGTGCTGGAAATCGATGTACGGCTTCAGGAACGTCGTCGCCTGGACGGCCTCGTGTTGGTGCTGTCCACGACGGCCAAGTACCTGTTCTATTCAATCCTGTTCCTGGCGGCTGTCTTCTGGGGATTCGAAGGCGACTTCGTCGAATTCTGGGACGCGTTCCTGTGGCTGGTCGCCTTCGCATTCATTGAGATGAACGTTTTCGAGTGGCGCATGGAATCGCGGGAGGCACTAGCCCCGGGTTGAGCTGCGCGGTTAGCGGGGTGCTTCGGCCACTTCGTCGTTGGCGGGCACAGGTAACTCCAGGGGCCCGTCAGGTCCGGCGGCTGAGACCTCGATGACCTCCCCGCCATCATTCAGCCTTACCAGCCACGGCATCCAGAAGGTTCCGACCTGCCTGCGGTAGTAGCCCGATACCTCGTAGCCCGTCTCGACCGGGTAGACATAGACCTTGCCGGCCACCCGATTGGGATTCAGCGGATCGACGATCTGCAGATCCTCACCACCACCCAGCGTTTCGGAGACGGCGGCTCTGGCACGCATGACCATGGCTTCTTCGACGTCGCGCTGCGCGCGCTCATCGGGCGTTGGATTAAAAGTGTAGGCCCACCAGGCCACGAACGACCCCACTGCGAGCGCAAAAACGATGCCGCCGATTTTCTGGACCATTGCCGGGTTACCGCGACCGGTGTCTAGGGAATGCCCAGTAGTTTGTGGGTTTGCAGGGAAAGACGCCAGCGCGGGTGTTCGAGGCAGTATCGCAACGCGGCCTGAGTGTTCTCGTCCCGATCCTCATCGTCCAGCGGCTGCAGGCTGAAATGCTCAAAATTGAGGTGCGTGAACCGATCAGGCTGCGCTTCCGCCTCCGCCTGCGGGAAGACCAGTTTCAGCTCGTTGCCATGCGTCTGGTTCAGTCCTGCTCCGGCCTTGGGGCTGACGCAGATCCAGTCCAGGCCCGCGGGTGCCGCCAGGGTGCCGTTGGTTTCGACGCCGACCTCGAAGCCCGCGGCGTGCAGAGCATCGACGGCGTCTTCATCCAACTGCAGCAATGGCTCGCCGCCGGTGCAGACGACGTAGGGCCGGGTCTCACCGGCCTCGTCCGGCCAGTGAGCCGCCACCGCTTCGGCAAGCTTCGTCGCATCGGCAAACCGCCCGCCTCCCGGCCCGTCCGTGCCAACAAATTCGGTATCGCAGAATCGGCATACGGCGCTGGCTCGATCTTCCTCGCGCCCGGACCAGAGGTTGCAGCCGGCGAAGCGCAGGAACACCGCCGGCCGACCGACCTGCGCGCCCTCGCCCTGCAGAGTGTAATAGATTTCGCGGACGGAATAGCTCAAGTCGCGGTCCCCGCGCGCACCAGCAGCGGATCCGCGATTCCGGCCTCTGCAAAACCGCGGGCACGGAGCCGGCAGGCATCACAGCGACCGCAGGGAGGTCGTTTGCCGTAGTAACAGGTATGCGACAGCGCAAGCGCATCGAGCGCACCGACCTCCACGGCCAGTTCGACAGTCTCTTTCTTCGACAGGTGCATTAGCGGCGTGTGGATGGTGATGTCGGCGTCCATACCCGCCGATACGGCTTTCTCAAGCGCGGCAATGGTGTGTTCACGACAGTCGGGATAGCCGCTGTAGTCGGTCTGGGCAACGCCGGTCACCAGCGTTCGGATGCCGCGTTGCCAGGCGTAGGCGGCGGCAAACGTCAAGAAGATCAGATTCCTGCCAGGCACGAAGGTATTGGGGAGATCCGGCGCCTGTTCGGCCGGGCTCCCGGGCTCCATATCCGCGTCCAGCAGCGAATTGCCGCCGAGCGCACGAAACGTGTCAATCGGAAGCGTTTCCTGGGCTACGCCAGCGAGCTCCGCGATCGCGGCGGCCGATTCGAGCTCGATGCGATGTCGCTGCCCGTAATCGAAGGTCAGCGCCCGAACCGCGTCGTGTCCGAATTTCTGGATCGCCCAGTAAAGGCAGGTGGTGGAGTCCTGGCCGCCGGACAGGACCACGAGAGCTTGGTCAGATGGGGTCATGCGGGTTTCTTCGGAACGGTCGAGCGCGATGCGCTATTTGAACAGTTTCTCCGCATCGGCGACCAGCGAATCGGACTCAGACGATGCGGTCCCGGCAGGCTCGTCACCAAACAGGCTGTCGAGCTGAGCACGCGCTTCGGACTGTGCATCCTGGCGGGACGCGTCGAAGGCACCATTAGCCGGCGCAAACCATTCGCAGAAGTTCAGCCGCTCCTTGTCGAGGACATCGTCCGCGTCGTCCTCCCGGCATTGACCGATGACGTCAGGATCGTAGGCAACGCACATACGACATACGTGCAGGTGCACGCTGCAGGCCGGACACATGTCGCGTCGCGACAGCGGCAGGCTCAAACCCGCGAGGGAGTAATTACAGTTGTAGCAGACGAGTTCCGTGCTCATGATGAGGCTGTGTGGCCTGGGCGAATCGAAGTATACCGCTAAATCCTTCAACGCATTTGATGACATTGTGCTTTATATAACTTAAATAACTAATTGTTTTGAAACATATTTTTAGGAATGTCTTTCTCGGTCTACTGATCTCGGCCCTGGTCGCCGCCTGCGCAGCCCGGGAGCCTTCCCTGCCGCTCAACAGCGAGCGCATCGAAGCGCGTTTCGGCAGCTATGGCGTCGACATCCTCGAACAGAACTCAAGCCGCAGGGTCACCTGCCTCTACAGCGGAGCCGGCCCCGACCGTCGCTGTCGTACGCTGGCCATCGTTCGTTTCGAAGATCCGGCGCCCGCGCCGCTTCGCGAACCCCTCCGGCAGATTCGCGAAGGCGCATCGCTGGGGGCCACCCTGTCCGCGGCCGGTTGGCAGGTCGAAAAGATCAATCGACATCTCGGCGCGGCTCGAAGGGAGAACCTCCCGGTGGTCGCCGGCTACTTCCCCACCGCCGGTACCGACCGTTTTGCCCTGCCCATCTACGACCTAAACGCCCGTAATGGCCGTAACGGCGATACG
>CAZFVT010000358.1:0-4128 GCA_964522355.1 uncultured Woeseiaceae bacterium
ATCCGCGTGCGGATTTGCTGGTCGCGGCCGTGCAAATCCGACAGGAAGCTCTCGCTGCGTTCCGCCACCCACTTGACCGAGCCGCCCAGTGCTCTTGCCGCGTGCGCGGCAACGACCGTCTCGCACTGAAGGAAATACTTGAGGCCAAAGCCACCGCCTACATCCGGGGAAATGACGTGCAGGTTCTCAACGTCGATGCACTGCGCGAGATAGTCGCGCAGGCTGTGCACACCCTGGCAGCCCTGCTTTAACGTCAGGGTGTCGGAAGCGGCGTCGTAGCTGACCAGGCAGCCGCGTGGTTCCATCGCCGTCGGCGCAAGGCGGTTGTTCACCAGCTCGAGTTCCACCACCGTGTCGGCGTTTGCGAACGCCACCTTTGTCGCCTCTTCGTCGCCGCGCTCAAGAATTGCGAACCGATTGCCGGGAACGTCTGCATGAATTTGTGTCGCTTCCGGCGACAGGGCATCTCGCGGCGTGACGGCGGCAGGCAGCTCGTCGACGTCGAACTCAATCAGTTCGGCGGCGTCCCTGGCGGCAGCCAGCGATTCCGCGACGATGGCGGCTACCGGTTCTCCCACGTAGCGCACCCGATCGCGGGCCAGCGGCGGCTGGCCGATGCCAGCGCGTGCTTCGGTCCGGGAGCTTGCCGCAAAGCCGAGCCCCGGCAGGTCACGAATGCCGGCGGCCGCAAGGTCTTGCGCGGTGTAGATCGCCAATACGCCGGGGACATCGCGGGCGGCCGAAACATCGAGAGTCGTGATGGTTCCATGCGCATACGGCGAACGAAAAAACAGCATCCGCGATGCTCGCGGCTCATCAAGGTCGTCGAGATACTGGCCGTTGCCGACGATGAATCGTTCGTCTTCCTTCCGGCGAATCGCCTGCCCGGTGCCGAATGTGCCCACAGCGAACCTTCCTTTGCCATTTCGAGACTGCCAAATCATTGTGCGCGGCCGGATTCGCCATTTCAATGTGAGCAGCAGGCGACGCCGACATCTCGCCGTGAATCTTCCCGGACCCTTTGATAGATTGGCCACGTCCTGACCTGCCAGAGAGAAACTATGACACCGGAGAAGCGAGCGGCCTATTGGCGGGCCAACCTTCGGCTGCTGGCTGGCTGTATGTTCGTCTGGTTCCTGTGTTCCTATGGTTTCGGCATTCTTTTTGTTGATGCCTTTAACGCCATTCCGCTAGGCGGTTTCAAGCTGGGTTTCTGGTTTGCCCAGCAGGGCGCGATCTACGTGTTCGTCGTGCTGATTTTTTTCTACGCCTGGCGGATGAACAAGCTCGACCAGAAATTTGACGTTCACGAGGACTGAGCGTCCATGAGCTTGCAAGTACTGACCTACCTCGTTGTCGGCGCAAGCTTCGCGCTGTACATCGGCATCGCGATCTGGTCCCGCGCGCACAGCACCGGCGATTTCTATATCGCCGGCAAAGGCGTATCGCCACTGGCCAACGGGATGGCCACCGCGGCGGACTGGATGAGTGCGGCATCATTCATATCCATGGCAGGCATTATTGCCTTTGCCGGTTATGACGCTTCCGTCTACCTGCTCGGGTGGACCGGGGGTTACGTCCTGCTGGCGCTGTTCCTCGCACCCTACCTGCGGAAGTTCGGCAAGTTCACGGTGCCCGAGTTCATCGCCGAGCGCTATTACTCGAAGGCAGCTCGAATCGTCGCCGTCATCTGTTTGATCTTTGTGTCGTTCACCTATGTGGCCGGCCAGATGCGCGGCGTTGGTATCGTCTTCTCCCGATTCCTGGAAGTGGATGTGACGCTGGGTCTGGTCATCGGCATGGGCATCGTTTTTGTCTATGCGGTGCTCGGCGGCATGAAGGGCATTACCTATACGCAGGTTGCGCAATACTGCGTGCTGATTTTTGCCTATACCGTGCCGGCGGTGTTCATTGCCATTCAGATCACGGGCAATCCGGTGCCGCAGCTGGCGTTCGGTGGCGACGTCGTTGGCACGGGTACGAGCCTGCTCGCAACGCTCGATACGATCGTTGTTGACCTCGGCTTTGACGCGTACACGACGGGAACCAAGAGCACGATCGATATTTTCTGCATCACCCTGGCGCTAATGGTGGGCACCGCAGGATTGCCGCACGTAATCGTACGGTTCTTCACCGTTCCCCGAGTGCGAGACGCGCGCTCATCGGCGGGATTTGCGCTGTTGTTCATCGCTTTGCTTTATACGACGGCGCCATCGGTCGGTGCCATGGCCCGCTACAACCTCATCAACACGGTGCAGCCCGGCGAAATCGGGTCGACCAACGGCAATCTCGAGATAGCCAGTCGCCCGGAGTGGTTCAGGCGCTGGGAGCAGACCGGCCTGGTTGCGATAGATGACCGGAACGGCGATGGACGCGTGCAGTACTACAACGACAGCAATCCGGCGTTCGCGGCGCGCGCGGAGTCCTTTGGTTGGGAAGGAAACGAGCTGACCGTTGACCGCGACATCATGGTCCTCGCCAACCCCGAGATTGCCGGGTTGCCGGACTGGGTCATCGCGCTCGTCGCGGCCGGCGGCATTGCGGCAGCGCTATCCACGGCGGCAGGACTCCTGCTGGTGATATCGGCGGCGGTCTCGCACGATCTCGTCAAGGGCATATTTCTGCCCGACATCTCCGATCGGGCCGAGCTTCGGGCCGGCCGGATCGCGGCAGCGCTGGCGATCCTGGTGGCGGGCTATCTCGGCTACGACCCGCCAGGCTGGGTCGCGCAGGTCGTCGCGTTTGCCTTCGGACTCGCGGCAGCGTCGCTGTTCCCGGCGATTCTGCTCGGCATCTTTTTCAAGCGCGTCAACAAGGAAGGCGCGATTGCCGGCATGGTGACCGGGCTGTTGTTTACCTATCTGTACATCGAGTACTACAAGGGCTTGTTCCTGAAGTGGGCCGGTTCGCCCTGGGGTGACAACGTCGCGGAGAACTGGTTTCTTGGTATCTCACCGGAAGGCATCGGCGTCATCGGTATGCTGCTGAACTTTGCCGTCGCCATCGGGGTCAGCCTAGCGACGGCACCGCCGCCGGAACGTGTCCAGCACCTGGTTGAATCCATTCGCGTGCCCCGCGCCGAATAAGCGCCGGCCGCTGGATCCTGATCACTGACGGTCGTCGGGATGGACCACACCGATGTAGGGCAAGGTGCGGTTCTGCTCGGCGAAATCGAGGCCGTAGCCTACGACCCATTCATCCGGAATCGTAAAGCCAACGTAGTCGAGAGGGACGTCGACCTCAGCGCAGGACGGTTTATGCAACAGGGTGCAGGTCTTGATTGATGCAGGCCGGTGCGACTTCATGACGCCCATCAGGTAGTTGAGCGTGTGGCCGGTGTCGACGATGTCCTCAACGATGATGACGTGACGTCCCTCGATGGAGCCACGTACATCCATCAGGAGCCGAACGGCGCCTGAGCTCACCGAGGAAGCGCCGTAGCTGGAAACGGCAATGAACTCAATCGTCCTTGGGATCGATAGCCGGCGCGACAGATCGGAGAGGAAAATGAATGAGCCTTTCAGCACACCGATCAGGATGACGTCTCCGGCATCGGCATAGTCGCTGGAAATCTCTTCGGCAAGCTCGCTGACCCGCGTCGCAATGCGCGCCTCGCTGATCATTTCTTCAGGCTGATTGTGTTTCACCTTGGGGTTTCTCGGCTGATTAAAGTTTGCTGTCGTACATCGTGGGTTTGTGGATTCAATAATTCCCACCGTTGTGCGCCGGCCATCGGCGCAGATAACAGGTGGCGCTTCAAAGCGTTGGCGAACGCATGGTAGATCATTCGAGGGATCCATGCTGCGCGACCGCGTGCAGGCCGAGCTGCCTGCTGACGCTCAGAGCGACTCGCAGCGGCAATTGCTGGTATGGTGCCAGCTCGATCAGTCAGGAAGCGAGTATGCCCGGCACGGACATCGAGGATTCGCTGTATTTCCTAAAGCGGTTCATTCGCGGACCGAGGCAGGTCGCCTCCGTATGGCCCAGCTCCCGTTTCCTGGCTCGTGAGATGTTCGCCGACCTCAACCTGGGCGATGGCGACGTTGTTGTCGAATACGGTCCGGGTACCGGCGCTTTTACCAGGGAGGTTGAGCGGCTGATCCAGGCCGGTCGGGGAATTCGCTATCT
>CAZFVT010000359.1:0-4118 GCA_964522355.1 uncultured Woeseiaceae bacterium
TCGGCGCCGGTTTTGCTGCCAAGGTCAATGGTGAAGAAACCTCTGCGTTCCAGTTCGAGAGTGCTTACCAGAACCAGCTACTGTCGCTGGCGGAGCAGGGCACCGAAATTCCCGCCGAGTTCCGTGAGCTCGTACGTGAGGGCGTACTTGATCGATTGATCCGGGAAGAGCTTCTGCGCCAGTATTTGATCGACGCCGGCTTCACCGTGTCCGATCAGCTCATTGCCAACATTATCCAGGCTGATCCGACCTGGGCTGTCGACGGCGAGTTTTCCCGAGAGGCCTACGATACCTGGCTCGAACTTCGTGCCATTGAGCATTCGGCCTTTGAGGAAGCCCAGCGGCGAACGCTGGCCCAGGACCAGCTGCAACGCGGCGTTGCCGCGACCGCTTTCGTAACGCCGTCGGAGTATCGCCGGTATCTTAATCTCTACGGTGAGCGTCGCCTGGTGTCTCTCGCGGAAATCAACCTTGCCGAGATGACCGCATCCATCGAAGTTTCGGACGAAGATATCCAGGCCTATTACGACGCGCGGCCGGACGACTTCCAGTCGCCGGAGTCCGTCGACGTCGCTTACGTCGAGCTGAATCGCGATGAGATCGCGCAAAGCGTTGAGGTGACCGAAGAGGAGCTGCGTCAGCTTTACGAGGACACCAAATCAAACTACCTGCAGGATGAGCGGCGGCAGGCACGTCATATTCTCATCCTGTTTGGCGACGACGAAGCGGCAGCCGAGGAGCAGGCTACCGCGCTGACGGCGAGGGTGCAGGCCGGTGAGCCATTTGAAGATCTTGCGCGACAGTACTCCGCCGACTCCAGCACGGCAGAGAACGGTGGCGATCTCGGTCTGACGCTGCAAACCCAGTTGCCGGAAGCGCTGGGCGACGCCATCTTCGACCTGGACGCGGGCGACATTGCCGGTCCGGTTCGAACCGACTTCGGTTTCCACGTCGTACGGCTCGATGACATCCAGAGCGGCGGAGCTCTGCCACTGGAGCAGGTCCGCAACGACCTGCTGCAGGAGCTTCAGCGCAATCGCGCGACGGCAAACTACAGCCGTCTGGAGGACGAGTTATCTGATGCACTGTTCGACGCCCCCAACATGGCGGCGCTTGCCGAGGCGGCCGGCCTGGAGCTTCGGACCATCGAAGGCTACACGCGCGGTGGCGGCGGTGCTTTTGGCAGCAACCAGGCGGCGATCGATGCCGTCTTCGATCCCTCGGTGCTGGAAGATCGTGAGCTGTCGGACATCATCGAACTGGACGCCAACCGGGCCGTTGTCGTCGGCGTCGCTGAATACAACCCGGCGAGTCGCGAGCCTCTCGAGGCGGTTCGAGACTCAATCGTAAGCGCCATCCAGGGGGAGCGCGCGTTCGCTGAAGCCAACCAGCAGGTCTCTTCTATCCAGGCTGCCGTGGCCGCCGGCGCGTCGATGGAGGACGCGACCGCCGACTTCCCGAACGTGGTCGTGTCGAGTCAGACGCTGTCCCGTCAGAACACCGACATCTCGCCGCGGGTGCTCGGGGCCATCTTCCAGGAGAAGAAACCCGCCGCCGGGCAGAGCCGGGTTGGCGCCATGGTGACCGCCGACCAGCGCTACGTGGTTTACAACCTGCTTGGCGTGGCGCCCGGCAGGCCGGAATCCATTCCCCTGGAGGAGCGGGACCAGGGCAAACTTCAGCTGGCCATGCAGTCCGGTTCGCAGGATTTTGCGTCGCTCATCATCAACCTCGAGACCGGCGCAAACATCGTAAAGAGTGAGGACGTGCTGGCCCAGCAGACGTTATTTGAGTGATACGGATTCACAACGAGAGCTGAGTGACGATCGGCCAAGCGTCCGGGAGAGCGCGACATGAAGAAACTTGAGCTGCACTGGCAGATCCTGATCGCTATCGGATTGGCCGTGATTGCCGGCTATGCCGTCAACCAGGCCGATGGCGCAGGCATGGCCGGCACTTTTGTCGGCGTCTTTGGCTACATCGGCGACATGTTCCTGAACGCGCTGAAGATGATCATCGTGCCGTTGATCTTCTCGTCCATCGTTGTCGGCGTGGCCGGGCTGGGTTCCGGGGGCAACATTGGCGCGCTCGGCGGTCGGACGTTGGCGTTTTACGTCGTCACGACCCTGGCCGCGACCCTGGTGGGCCTGATCCTGATTAACATCGTGGGCCCCGGCTACGTTGACGGTCAGCCGGCCGGCGACATGCTCGCACTGGACGCCTCGGCGGATGAGCTTGTCGGCCTGGCAGAGGACCGTGGCCCCGGCGACATTGCCGGCGTGCTCTTCGACATGGTGCCGCCAAACATCATCCAGGCCGCGGCGAACGGCCAGATGCTCGGCATTATCTTTTTCGCCATTTTGTTCGGCTATTTCATGACCCGACTTGGCAATGAGTACGCCGAGCCGCTCTTCACGTTCTGGGATTCCGTGTTCCACGTCATGATGA
This sequence comes from uncultured Woeseiaceae bacterium, assembly GCA_964522355.1. GTDB lineage: Bacteria > Pseudomonadota > Gammaproteobacteria > Steroidobacterales > Woeseiaceae > JBFGFX01. The sequence goes on from CAZFVT010000359.1 coordinate 2,449, forward strand.
AGATGACGGAATGGATCATGAAGTTCGCGCCGATCGGTGTGTTTGGCCTGGTTGCGCGAGTGGTGGCCGAAACCGGATTTGACGCCGTCGGTCCACTGGCGACCTTCGCGATCACCGTTGTCATCGCACTCGCCGTGCACGTCTTCGTCGTACTGCCGCTGTTCCTTCGCTTCCTTGGCAACGTGGCTCCTTACCGGATGTTCCCGGCCATGGCGCCAGCCATGCTGACCGCTTTCTCGACGGCGTCGTCATCGGCCACCCTGCCGGTGACCATGGACTGTCTCGAGGAGAACGTTGGCGTGTCGAACAAGGTCTCGAGCTTTGTGCTGCCCCTCGGTGCGACGGTCAATATGAACGGAACGGCGCTCTATGAGTGCGCGGCGGCCATGTTCCTCGCGCAGGCCTACGGCCTCGAGCTTGGGTTCGGCGTCCAGTTCTCGATCGTTTTCATCGCCTTGCTGACGTCGGTGGGTGTGGCCGGTGTCCCGTCCGCGTCACTGGTTGCCATCGCGATCATCCTTGGGGCCGTCGGTCTGCCGATGGAGGCGATTGGTGTGCTGCTGGTCTTCGACCGGGTTCTCGATATGGCTCGCACCAGCGTCAACATCTTCGGCGACGCCTGCTGCGCGACTATTGTTGCGCGGATGACCGGCGAGTCGACCAAGATCGACCTGGGCGCGGAGAGGGACGCCGCGAAAGCATGAGATGAAACAAGCGACCACAAAAAAGGGCCCGCAGCGACGGGCCCTTTTTTTGGTGGCTTCTCTGGTTGTAACGCTGCAAAGCGTCAGTCGTCTTCGAGATACATGCCGATCGTGTTGTAGCCGCCATCGACGTACATGATCTCGCCGGCTATGCCGGCCGCCAAATCGGAGCAGAGGAAAGCAGCCGCGTTGCCCACGTCTTCGATCGTAACGTTCCGGCGAATGGGCGCCGTCTTCTCCATGTGGGTGAGCATCTTGCGGAAGCCGGATATGCCGGCGGCGGCGAGGGTCTTGATCGCGCCCGCCGAGATTCCGTTCACGCGAATGCCTTTCGGCCCGAGGTCGGCGGCGAGGAATCGAACGTTGGCCTCGAGGCTGGCCTTGGCCAGCCCCATGACGTTGTAGTTCGGCACCGCGCGCACCGCGCCGAGGTAAGAAAGGGTCAGGATGGCCGAATTGCGGTTTTCCATCATCGGCATTGCCGCCTTGGCCAGGGCGGCGAGGCTGTAGCTGGAGATGTCGTGAGCGATCTGGAATCCCTCGCGGGTAACGCTTTCCACGTAAGTACCAGCGAGCTGCTCGCGCGGCGCGAAGCCGACCGAGTGCACGAGTACGTCGAATCCGTCCCAGTCTTTCGAGATCGCGTCCATCAGGGCGTCAATCTGCTCGTCGTAGGCAACGTCGAGCGGGTAGACCAGCGACGAACCGAGTTCGTCGGCCATTTTTTCGACGCGCGGCTTGAGCTTCTCCGTCTGGTAGGTGAACGCAAGCTCCGCCCCTTCACGCTGGAACGCCTGCGAGATGCCCCAGGCGATTGAACGGTTACTGGCGAGGCCAACAATCAACGCGCGTTTACCGGCCATGAAACCCATAGTGATTCCCCTGTTGTTACTTTGTGATGGTTACCGCAGGCCGCAATTAAACCCTAAATCGGGACAAATCCAAATTTATTTTCGAGCAATTGAC
>CAZFVT010000360.1:0-4076 GCA_964522355.1 uncultured Woeseiaceae bacterium
CATCGACCAGGCTTCAACACAGCGCATTCGGTAGATGCGTTCTTCCAGCGTGTGAGGCTTGACGAAGTCTTCGAGGTTGAAGGTGCCGGTCACTTCGGCGTGACCGTCGACCTTGATGCTCCACGGTCGCGGCTCGAAGCTGCCGGAGTTTCGCGCCGGGTCCGCTTTGCCGGTGCCGAACTCGTAGAAGTTGTTGTAGGTCGTGATGTCGTCGTAGCTGTTCGGCGATTCGTCGGTGCTGAACTCGCTTTTCTGAATGTTCGGCAACTTTGCGAGTTCGCCCTCAGGGATGATGGCGCCCAATGCCGAGCCCGACGCGAGGCCAGTGCCTGCCAGCGCGCTGGTCTTCAGGAAGTCTCTGCGATTCAGGTAGTTCGACTCGCTCGTAATCTCCGAGGATCGAATATCGGCCGGCTTGCGAATCAGCATGCGGATGCACCTTTTGAGTAATCAGTTATGCGTAGTAGACCAAAGAACAGCGCTGTTTATTGCAACAAAATGTAACCCGTCGGTGGGCGAAAACCGATAGCGGTTCGCCGCAAACGGAGGATCAATATGGAGAACGGCAAGGGCGCTCTGGCGCAGCAAGTCTTCGGCGCCTATTACGGCGCAACGATCCTGTTCCTGATCCTCGATTTCCTGGTTGGTTTTAACATAAGAGTCTCTTTTCTTGCCGATCTGCCCGGCTGGCGGCTCACCTGGTATGGCTTCTGCGGCCTTTGTTTTTTCTCAATCTGGCGTTTTCCCAACTGGACAAATGTAATCGCGGCCACCGAGTCAATGCTGAATCTCGCGGGCCTGATACTCGCAATGGGCTCACGCGTTATGGTGCCCAGCGCACGGGTCCTGGATGCCGGTGTGCCGTCGGTCTCGCCGGGTGAAATACTGAATTTTCTCGTTTCAGGAATGGCGGCATACCTGGCGCTGTGGCTGCGCAGCAGGAAGTTCAAACCGCGCATCTAGCGTCACAGAATCGACATGCCCGCTTGAATGCCTGAACTATGACCGCACTTCTCCAGTCATAGACAGTAACTCCAGCGGAAACGAGCAATGGCGATGAACTACGCAGACTATCTCGCCCAAAACCGGCAGCGCGAGTCGAGCAACGCATCCGACCTGCGCATCGACATCGTGGCCGATTTCGTTTGCCCGTGGTGCTACCTCGGGAAGCGGCGCCTGGATGCTGCGCTGGATGCCGTACACGGACCGCGTCTGGTGACCTGGTTTCCCTACCAGCTCAATCCGGAGATGCCCGCCGAGGGTATGAGTATGGACGAGTACCTGACGTCGCGTTTCGGGTCGCCGGACGTGATCGCTTCGGGCCTGGATGCGCTGACGCATACCGGCCGGCGCGAAGGCATTCGCTTTCGCTTCGATCGCATAGAACGCGTGCCGAACACGTTGGATGCCCATCGACTCATGTACCTGGCCAAAGCGGCAGGAGCCGATGCCGGCGCCGTTGCTGAAGACCTGATGTCAGCCTTCCTCTCCCGGGGAGAAGACATTGCAAAGCGCGATCTGCTGGTAAGCATTGGCGAGTCGCAGGGCCTGTCGGCGGACGCCATACAGACGGTCCTCAATGACGGCGCCAGCAAAAAAGTCGTGCTGGAGCAGGAACAACAGATGCGCGACAGCGGCATCGCCGGCGCGCCGGTGTTCCTCGTCAATCAGCGTTACTTCGTATCCGGTGCGCAGACGGTCGATGCCCTGATCGGCGCGTTCGATCGAGCGATGTTCGGTGACGCTTCCTCAAGCGGTGAGCCAGAAATCCTGCACTAGCTGAAGCCGGTTGCCAACTGAAACGACGTTAGTGATCGCAATCCGCTAGTCGACGAGGACAGCGGTCGTCAGCAGCACCAGGATAACCAGGCCTGCTGCCACCTTTGACACCGTACCCCAGAAGCGGCCAATCGCCGCCCCACGTCCCGCATCCATACTGTCGTCGACGGTCTTGCCGCTGGCTACGTCACCCAGGATAGAGCCACCGAAGGCGCCGAGGCTTGCACCAGCCAAGGTACCGATCAGCGGAATGGGTATCAGCGCGGTGCCAAGCACCGCGCCGACGATGCCGCCGATGACAGCCAGCGCACTACCGCGAATCGTGCCACCGGCGCTACGGGCGCCAGCGGCGCTCAGGAAGAATTCGGCGATTTCTGCCAGCAGTGCAAGCGCCCCCGCGGCAAGCAGTGTCCAGGTGCCGAAGAAGGGCTCGCCAGATCGGAGCCAGTCGAGTGCCAGCGCCGTCAGCAGCATGAGCCAGGTGCCGGGCAGTCCGAACAGGATGAGGGAAAGCCAGAACAGGTTGACGAGCGTCAGGCCGACCGCATAGGTGATCTCCATCTCCGTATGATGCCATCTTCGGCCAGTGGAACCACGCCGCCGTCGTCGGCGTGCTATGTTCACGCCAGCCCATGAATGCCAAGAAGCTGCTCAACTCCGTCCTCGTAATCCTGGTCGTCGCACTGGGCCTTAGCGGCATCGCGGACGACAGGTCCCAGGATATCGCGGAGCAATCGCTTACCCGCGCTCTGGTGACTTTCGCGGCTGCCCGCACGCTGAACAGCGTCATCTCGGCGGCGCAGGGGACTGAGCTTGCGCTGGAGCCCGGTGGCGTCGGCCTGGTTCTGTCCGTTGGTGAGGCGCTCGACCCGATCAATGACCTGATCGAACGTTTTTCCGGCGTGATGCTGGTGGCCGCCAGCTCGATCGGTCTACAGAACATTCTTTTGGGCATCACGCGCTGGTGGGGCATGAATGCCGTGCTGGCGGCCATCGCTCTCATTACGCTGGTATCAATCTGGACGCCTCGTCTCGCCGGCACGCGCGTCGAGACGATCGCGACCCGGATGCTGTTCATGGCGGTCTTCGTCCGCTTTGCCATGCCGGTGCTGATCATCACTACGAACCTCGTCTCAGCAGCGTTCCTGGACGATGAGCTGGCCGAGGCAACGTCGTCGCTCGAGGCGACCAGTACCGAAATTGAAGCGCTCGGCGACGTACAGCCGGAAGTGCCCGGCACAGAGGATTCGCTGATGGACCGCCTGGGCGCCATGCTCGACAACTCGCTGGAGTCGCTGAACGCCTCGGAGCGCCTGGAGCGGCTCCGCGAGGCCGCATCGAATGTCGCCGAGGACGTGATCAACCTGATCGTCATTTTCGTGCTGCAGACGATCCTGCTGCCGCTGGGTATCTTCTGGCTGCTGCTCGAGGTTGTGAAGGGCTTTATCGGTCGCATATCCCAAAACGGCTAGCGGCAATACGCATAAAGCCGGCAAATGCCTTGTAATTGGCCCGCGTCGGCGCTACTTTGCCGCGGATAACGACGTTGACGGGGACAAACAGGCGGCCTGTCCCGATTCCTGCGACCGGGGGATGGTGCAAGCCCCGGATCGGAAGCCGCTGAATATCACCCCTGAGTCGCTGCCCGAACGATGGTCCCGTCCACAATGGCGAGACTCTCCAGTAAGCGCAGCCGACTGGCCCTCGAAACGGGCACAATGAGGCGGGCTGACCTTCGAGCCCGCGAAACCGGGTGGTACCGCGAAAGAATACTCTCGCCCCGGACGCAGATGATGCGTCCGGGGCGTTTTTGATTGGGAAACTGATATGTCGTTCGAAGAAGTCAAAAGCCGTTACAACGGTCCTGAACTTGAGGAGGCCATCCTCGAGTTCTGGCAGCAACACCAGGTCTTCGAGAAGTCCCTGGAGCAGACCGAGGGCGGCCCCCTGTTCACGTTCAACGACGGTCCGCCGACGGCGAACGGCAAACCGGGCATTCACCACGTGCTGGCTCGCGCCTTCAAGGACGCCTTCCCTCGCTACAAGACCATGCGCGGCTACCACGTACCGCGCAAGGCGGGTTGGGACACGCACGGCCTGCCGGTTGAGCATGAGATCGAGAAAGAGCTCGGCATCTTCGACAAGCAGGAGATCATCGACAAAGTCGGCATTGCGGAATTCACTCGCCGCTGCCGCGAGTCCGTCATGCGCTATATCGCTGACTGGGAGAAGATGACCGACCGCATGGGCTTCTGGGGCAACATGGACGAGGCCTATTACACGCTGGACAACGACTA
>CAZFVT010000361.1:0-4072 GCA_964522355.1 uncultured Woeseiaceae bacterium
CTCCGCAACACGATCGAGGACCCCGCGCATCGAAGCGCGCTGCTCGAAGCGATGGGGCGGGGCACGGTGCCCGTCCTGCGCATCGAGGACGACGAGGGGAGCGTCGAGTGGCTCCCGGAGTCCGCGGACATCGTCCGCTACCTCATGGCCGGGGGTGCACTGAGCGCAAGTCTCTCACCCGATGGAAAACTCGTCGCCTACTCATCCAGGGTGTCCGGTGAACCCCAGCTCTGGGTAGTAGCGGCGAACGGCGGCGCCTCGACCCAGCTCACCTTCGGCGGTGGCATGCGCACGTTCCACTGGACGCCTGACGGCCAGAGCCTGTTGGTGGCGCGCGATGCGGACGGTAATGAAAGAAACGGCTTCTACCGATTGAGTGTCGATGGCACCAGCGAAAGCGTTGTTCTCCCGCAGACCGATGCGTACCGGCAGTTCGGCACGTTTTCCGGCGATGGCGAGCGGTTCCTGTACGCGTCGACAGAGAGGAACGGGCGGGACTTTGACATCTTTGTCGCCGACCTTGAGGGCGGCGAGCCTGAAGTCATCTATGAAGGCGAATTCGGTTTCTTCCCGGTGTCCTGGCAGCCAGGCGGCAACCTCGTGCTGGTCAGCGAAACGCGTGGCGAAGATGCCAACGATATGCACCTTCTGGACATCGAGAGCGGAGAGCTGACGCCCCTGTTCCAGCCGGAAGTGGCGTCGTCTTACGAGGGCTTTGCCTGGCTGCCGGATGGCTCGGGCTTCTACCTGTCGACGAACCAGGATCGCGAGTTCGCGGCGCTGGCGTTCTATTCCGTCGAGCAGGGGACGCTGGATTTCCGCAGCACGCCCGAGGCCGACGTCGGCGACGTTACGATTACTTCGGATGGGCGCTACCTCGCATGGACGACAAACGAAGAGGGCTATTCGAAACTGCACGGTTTGTCTCTCGAGGACGGCAGCGACCTCGCGATGCCCGAACTGCCCGAAGGGGTGTACACCGCTGCGTTCGCCAAGGCCGCGCCGGTGCTGATGGTCCGTATCTCAGGCCCTGCCATACCGGGCGATGTCTGGACCTGGAGTCCGAATACGCAGGAGACGTCACAGAGTTTTCGTTCGTCCCTTGCCGGGCTGTCTCCCGAATCCTTCATTGTTCCGCAGCCGCTGAGCTACGCGGCGCGCGATGGCGTAACGCTTCGCGGTTTGCTCTATCGACCCGCCGCTGACCACTGCGAGGAAGCGCCCGCCGTGGTTGTCGATGTGCACGGCGGCCCGACCGGGCAGAGCCGGCCGCGCTTCGAGCCCATCGCGCAGTACCTGGCGAACGTCTGCGTGGCGATCTTCGACGTGAACGTGCGCGGTTCGACCGGCTATGGAAAGACCTATGCGCGGCTCGACAACCAGGAGAAACGCCTGGACTCGGTAAGAGATCTTGTCGATACCGCTGAGTTTCTCGCCCGCGATGAGACCCTCAACGCGGATCGCATCGCCGTCATGGGCGGTTCCTACGGCGGCTACATGGTGAACGCGGTGCTTGGTGCGTATCCGGATGTTTTCGATGCCGGTATATCGATGGTCGGCGTTTCGGATTGGGTTCGAGCCCTTGATGAAGCCTCGCCGTTTCTGAAAGCCTCGGACCGTATTGAATACGGCGACATTCGCGAGGAGAAATGGCAGGAGTTCTATCGAGAGAACTCGCCGATCAACACCGCGCACAAGATCAGGGTGCCCGTCCTGATGCAGCACGGCGCGAACGACCCGCGGGATCCCGTAACGGAATCCGATCGCATCGTCCGCATCATTCGCAACAATGAGGGCACGGTCCGCTACATGCGTTTCCCCGACGAAGGTCACTCGCTCCGGCGTCAGCGAAATCGGGTCGCGTTCTATCGCACCGTGGCGGAGTTTCTCGAAGAGCACATCTAGAGACGTGCTGCTTTTCGGGGCTCGGGGTCGAACCGAGACTGCCGCCGCCAAGACGGTTCAATTGCAGCCGCGTCGATCCGGTTAGTTAGCTTGCCGGTCTGCCGCCCGTCGCGCTTCGACCCCGATTCGTCGCTTAGCCCTTCAGCTTCGTTTCCAGGTGGTCCATGAGTTCGCCCATCTGACCGCTGGGGCTGAACTCAATTGCCTCGTAGTCCTCGTCCACCCTGACGGTGTGGCCGGGGGGCCAGTAATAGACCTCACCGGCGTTTACGGTCTCCTCAGTGCCGTCGGCGTAGGTGACGTGGATTGAGCCTTTCACCACGGTTCCCCAGTGCGGGCACTGGCAGAGATCGTTCGGCAAGCCTTCAAGCAAAGGTGTTGCGTCAGCGCCGGCCGGGAATCGGACACGCGCCACGTTAATATCCGCCCAGTCCTGCCCCTGGAAGCACACGCCGCCCGCTTCGAGGCGCGTTGGTAGTTCGTTTCTTGCCTGTTTCATCGTTAAATCCTCCCTAAGTCGTCGACGCCTGTCCGCCGACAGTCTTTTTTTACGCCCCGGCATCGAGGCAAACATGGAGGAAATCTGGAGATTCTCTCGAAGATGCCGCGCCCGGCGGCCCCAAGTGGTCTATTCTCTGGTCAGTGATTTACCGGTTTGACAGTTTCGAGCTCGATATCGCCCGCTTCGAGCTCCGGAAAGACGGCGAAAAGCGGCCGCTGGAACCCCAGGTTTTTGACCTGCTGGCTTTTCTGGTCGAACGTCGCGACCGGCTTGTACCCAAGGAAGAAGTCTTCGAAAAACTCTGGGAGGGGCGTGTCGTAACCGACTCGGCCCTGACGAGCCGAATCAAAGAGGCGCGCCGGGCTTTAGGCGACAGCGGCAAGGCGCAGCGGTATATCAAGACGGTCTACGGCAAAGGCTTCCGCTTTGTGAAGGACGTGCAGATTACGCACGGCGCCGTTCTGCCGGGTGCCAGCCAGGAAAAAGCCGACGTAAGCATAGAAACCTCGTCACGGCCTTCTATTGCCGTATTGCCGTTCAAGAGTAAGGCCAGCGAAGGACCCTACGACATGCTTGCCGAGGGCCTGGCGCATGAAGTGATAACGGAGCTTGCGCGCCTTCGCTGGCTCCTGGTCATTGCCCGCGGTTCATCGTTTCGGTTCAGGGATCCCGACACTGATCTTCGCGAGGTCGGTCGCGTGCTCGGCGTCCGTTACTGCCTGTCTGGCGGCGTCGAAACCAACCGGCAGCAGCTCGTGGTGACAACCGAGCTGTCCGACACGCGCACCGGCGAGATCGTATGGGGTGAACGATACACGGGCTATGTCGATGAGCTGCACGAGGTAAGGGCGGAGATCAAGTCGAAGATCCTGACGTCCCTCGAGATCCAGATTCCTCTGCATGAAGCGGCCGGCGCTCGGCTCGTCTCCACCGACAATCTCGATGCCTGGTCCGCATACCACCTCGGCCTGCAGTACCTGTACCGCTTCACGCAGCACGACAACGCCGAGGCCGCGCGGCTGTTCGAGCATGCCGTGCGGCAGGACGAGAATTTTGCACGCGCTCACGCAGGGCTGTCTTTCGTGCACTTTCAAACGGCGTTTATGCGGCAGACCGACGATATCCGAAGTGCCGTTTCGCTGGCCCGGAGCTGCGCTCGCCGCGGCCTTGATATCGATCCGCTCGATCCCTTCGCAAATTACACGATGGGGCGAAGCTTCTGGCTAGAGTCTGACCTCGAAAGCGCAAGCTCGTGGCTCGAGCGGGCGACGTCTCTCAGCCCCAACTATGCGCAGGGGCTCTATGCACTGGCCTGGACCAACACCATTGCTGGCAGCGGATCTGAGAGCCGTGGTCGATTGGATCTCGCCATGCGTCTCAGTCCGCTCGATCCGCTGCACTACGCGATGCTCGGTGCCCGCGGGTTCACGCACCTGGCAGAGGGACAGTACGCTGAGGCGGCCGAGTGGACCGAGCGCGCCGCGCGATCACCCGGAGCCCACGTGTTTATGGCAGTGCTGGCCGCCGCAGCCCAATCGCTGGCCGGGAATAGTCCGAAAGCCAGCGCATGGGCGGCGAACGTACGAGAGCGAGGCCCTTTTATTCGCAGCGAAGATTTTTTCCGCGGCTATCCGGTACGCGCTGAACCTATGCGGACGAAGATTG
>CAZFVT010000362.1:0-4070 GCA_964522355.1 uncultured Woeseiaceae bacterium
CATGCGCTTACAGCTTCGACCGGGCCGCCTCAATATCCGCCACGCCGAACGTGGGTGTCGTACCGCCGGGTTTGATGTCCTCGACCACGCCAAGCCCGACGTTGACCTTGTCCACACCGGTGGACAACTCGCACCAGCCCAGGTCGTCCATCCGGTACAGGAGCTTGAATCCGAGCACCGACTCGTACCAGGCAATGCCTGCGTCCAGGTCGGATATCGAGATCGAAAGTGTGAGCTGGCCGTCGTAGCTGATATTGGTCGTCATGATTTTCCCCCTCTCAAAAGTGGTTCGAATTTTATACTTAGTATACTATTCGTCAAGTGGAAACATCGCTGCCTTCATCCGATCTGGCACCGCTTATCGCGCTGTCCCATCATCGCTGGAATATTCCGGTGCTGGCTGTACTGCGGCGGCAGTCCGGTGCGCGCTTTGTGGTGCTCGCCAATACCCTGGGCGCGAGCCGCGGCTCGCTGTCAACGTCGCTGGAGAACCTGGTAGAGCAGGGTCTTGTGCGGAGGAACGCAGGCGTGGGGCATCCAATGCGGCCCGAATACCTGCTGACGGGTCGGGGCGAGCAGGTCGGTGAGCACTGCCTGAAGCTGTCTCTTCTGGTTGACCGGCGCGGTGAGGCGGACATCGCCTATCGTAAATGGACGCTGCCGATTACGGCTGCTATCGGCGGCGGAATCCGTCGGTTCAACGAGGTGCGCGATGCGCTGGGTGAAGGAGTAACGCCACGTGCGGTGACGCTTGGTCTCAAGTCAATGCTTCAGGAAGGATGGGCCGAACGACAGTTAATAGACGACTATCCGCCGGCGGCAGGCTACACGCTTGCCGGTCCGGGCAAGGCGGTCCTGCGGCGTGTCGATGCGCTGATCTAGAGCAATCCTGGCGGCACCCAGGCGATGCCGATCAGGCCGGTTTTGCTTCGCCAGTGTCCGGCGGCGAGTGAACCTTCGCAAACGTAAAGGCCTGTGAAGAAGGGCCGTGTTCCTTCAAATACTCCAGACGTTCCAGGCCTTCTTCCGGTGTCGGTTCATGCCCTGCACGTACCCACCAGAGGGCCTGGTAGGCGCCCCCTGGTCGTTCGAACCATTCGCGGCGGCGGATCATCACGTCGCGGTGCCCGGTCTTGTAAACGAACGCCTGCAGCGCTTCGACCGATTCCCAGACGGACATGTTGACGATAAAGAGGGGATCGCCACCGACATCAATGTCGGTGGCGTTGCCACTCTCGCTCTGCAGCCGCCAGACGAAGCCGGGGCTGTCATCGGCAACCGCGTTGATCTGATCCAGGCGGCTCATGAAGCCGTCCAGCCTCGGATCGTCGGTAGGGTAGAGCACCGTGCCGACGTTGATCTGCGCGAGCTGCCAGGTCATCAGTGCAAGCCTAGAAGCGCGAACCGGTCAGCAGGGTGTCGGAGCGCGCCCAGCTTTGCTTCAGGTCGGAATCGACCTCGGCGTCCTGCTTGCCTTGTGCCTTCAGTGCCGCCTGCAGTCCATGCAGTGACCAGCCGTTGTGCGGGTGGTCGGCAAGCTCGGCTCGATAAACGGCTTCGGCCTCGATGTAGCGCTCGGCTTCAAGCAGCGCCGCGCCGAGCCAGTGTCGGGCTGAGAACGGCAGCGGCTCCGGCTCGTCGTAGCCCATCTCATCTTCCAGTTCGACGGCTTTTTCGAACGCGGCGATGGCGCCATTCAGGTCTTCAAGGTGCCAGAGAATCTCGCCGTCGAGAATACCGGCCAGCGGGCCGACGACGACTTTGGCTGCGTGGAAACGGAAGCGCTCTTCAGTCGTGTCCGAGAAAGCCTGGATCTTGTCGCGTATCTCGACTGCGGTCTCAACGTCGCCCTGTTTCAGCTTCGAGTAACCCATCGAAAAGTCCCAGATGGCGGCGCCGATCTCGTCGTCCGGGCGATTCGTCCGGGTAACCACCTCTTCAAATCGGCCGAAGCGTACGAGCGTCAGCACGTCGTACATGCCGTTGCCGGTTTCCTTCTCGTAGTCGCGACCGGCCTGGTTGGCAATGGCGCCCTGGCCGTCATAAGAGGCGGCAAAAAGCAGCATGTGCAGGTTGTGGCCGGCGGCGTAGGAAAAGCCCTGGTTGCTGTCGGCCAGCATGTCGGTATGCCAGGCGTTCAGGTTGGCCCGGACGGCATCGCCCCACATGCCAATCTCGTTGTAGGTGTGCGAAGGCATGTGCTGAATGTGGCTAGCGGCGGGCACCGTGTCGCTCAGGTACTTGGCGCAGCCCAGGGCCAGCTCGGGCTTCTGGCTCGACTCGGTTGCATGGATGTAGAGGTGGCAGGCACCGGGGTGCTGAACGTCAGCGGCGAGAATGCCCTCGAGCACGCCGTGCAGGCGAATGAGATCCGGATCTTCGAGATCCCGATAGCCACGGCGCTCCTCCAGCAGGAAGATCGATACCGCGTACACCGTAGCGACGTTCAGATCGTCGGGGTACTTCGCGTAGACCTTCGCCATTTCTTCGGCAAACGCTTCATCCACCGGGCGGCGGTTGTCCGGATCGTAGTCCGCCGGGTAGCGAACCCGCGCGGCCATGATCATGTCGCGCTCTTTCTCGCTCACGTCGTCCGCCAGCTCCACGGCCTTCTCGATGGCTTCATGGGCATACGGTGCCTTCAATGCGTTCATGCCACCGTTCAGGAAAGAGCCGAGCCCGAAGGCTTCACCCCAGTAACACATGGCGCAGTCCGGATCGAGGCGGCGGGCTTCTGCCATCGAGCGGGCCGACTCGTTCATGTTGTAGGCCCAGCGAAGCTGCATGCCCTGGTTAAAGTAGTTCTGCGCTTCCTCGCTGTCCGTGGTGATGTCCCAGGCGTAAGAGCCCAGCGCTTCGGCCAGGTAGTCGATGGGTTTCTGGAAGGCATCGGTGTCCGATGCTTCGCCCATGCCCGCCATGTTCATGTTGCTGTGAGTCGCTTCAGTGGTGCTGCCTGGGCGGCGCTCCTGGGCGACCGAGAGGCTGGCCGCCAGCATTGCCGTCAGCGCCATACCCGTTGCCAGGATTTTTGCGTGAGTCCTCATCGTTGTTCCTTTTCTTTTTTCGTTCATTTGTTCAGGTTCAAATAGTCTTGGAGCTACCGGGCATCCAGCATTTCTTCGAGAACGCTGTCCGGATAGCTCAGAAGGCGGCCGAATCGCATCGCGATGTCGCGACGCTTTTCGCCCTGGTATTCGTTGTGCGCGATGAGCTGGTCCTTTTCGTCCTTCAGCGCCAGGTATCGCTCCAGCGTGTCGCCGGTATAGATCAGTAAGACGTGTTTGCCCGATGCCACGTCGGCAGGGAAGAGATCGGTCACGATCAGATCGGTCTCGCGATACAACAGGACGTTGTTGCGCTTCGCCACGATCTCGGCATCGGGAAGGATGTCGTCCATCGTCGCCGGGTCCATTACCTCTGAAAGCGCCAGGGTCTTGACGCCGCGATAGACCACCTCCGCAAAGCCCCCGATGATGCCGAGGTTGTAAGAACGCTCGTCAACAGGTTGCGTGTATTGGGCGGCGGCTACCGAGGTCATCAGCAGCGCCGGCAGGATCAGCCTTGCCAATCGCATCACGCTGCTACCCCCTCTCTTATCCGTATCGCAGCCCGCGTAGGGTACCGGAATTCGGGCGCCCGGACAGCCGCCGTTCGCCCATACGAAACAGTGCTATTCTCGGCCGCAGCCGGCTTTTCCTTCGATTGCCAATGTCTGCAACTGACGCGCTCCCGCACCCGCAGCCCCTCGTCGTCATGGCGGCCCCGAACGGTGCGCGCCGGGATTATGCTGACCACCCGGCCATCCCGCTGACTGCAAAGGAATCCGCGGAAAGCGCGGCCCGTCTGGCGGACGCCGGCGTATCGGTTTTGCACCTGCACGTCCGGGACCGGGAAGGGCGGCATTCCATCGACCCGACGCTTTATCGAGATGCCATAGGCGCGGTGCGAAAGTCCGTCGGCGACCGGCTCGTCATCCAGGTGACCAGTGAAGCGGTCGGTCAGTATTCGCCGGCCGAGCAAATGGCCATGGTGCGCGAACTCCGGCCCGAGGCGGTCTCCCTGGGGCT
>CAZFVT010000363.1:0-4057 GCA_964522355.1 uncultured Woeseiaceae bacterium
GGTATGGTCTTGAAGAACTCAACGCCAGGAAACTCTTCGATCATTTCGAACTGCACGTTGTTCGCGACTTTCTCGCCGGCCTCCATCGCGACAGCACTGCGGCCTTCCATGCTTGCCGATGCCCACAGGAAATGGATGTTGTGCGGATAGTAGGCCGCGGGGTAGAAACCCTGTGCGTTGCACGCGGCTATGTAGGCCTCGTCAACGGCAGCCGCCATCTCGTTGGCCCGGGAAGCGTCGCCGTAACGTCCAACGCGGTAGTAGATATGCGAAGGCATGTGCACCAGGTGCCCGGAACCCGGCACGAGAGTGAGCAGCACGTCCGCCGGTCCTTCCGCGCGGGCGGGATCGTCCGAGGCCTCGACGGCATGGATATACAGATGAATCGCCATCGCATGCCGAGGATTGCGTTCCAGCACCGTTTCCAGCGCGTCGATCACTTCCCGGGTTGCCGGCTTCGGATTCTCGCCGTCCAGCCAATAGTCCCAGGGCATGGTGTTCATCAGCGACTCAGCAAACAGCGACGCCGCGTCGTCATCCTCCGGGTACTTCTTATAAAGCTCGCGCATTGCGTTGGCATAGGCCTCATCCAACGGCTCGCGCGCCGTCTCCGGGTCGCCGTTATAGCGAACAGCCAATGCATCGATGTAGTCCTGCTCGACTTCCGTCACCTTGTCCTTGAGCGCGACGGCTTTCTGGATGGCTTCATAGGCCTGACGGCGTTCGTCATCGGCCATGACGACCTTGCCGTTGCTGGTGACGTTGATGTTCGGTCCCAGCGCGAGTGCCTCACCCCAAAAGCACATCGCGCATTCCGGGTCGAGCGTTTGCGCCGCGCGGAAGGATCGTGCCGATTCGGCGTGGTTGAAGCCGAAATCGATGACCAGTCCCTGGTTGAAGTAGCGCTGGGCATCCGGGTCCGCCGTCGTAATCGGATGATGATGATCGCCCATGCCGTCAAACAGCGGCGCGCCGGCGCGAGTGGCCAGTGCGTTTCGATCGGCAATGGACAGCTCGGGAAGGCTATCGGCCTCCATCGAATCGACTGTCTCGGTGGGCTCAGGTGCGGGCGGCGCGGATTCACCGCAGCCAGCCATAAGCGCGGCGCCGACCAGCAGCACAGCATAAGTCAGAGTCTTCATTGATATCCCCTCGCATGCGCGCCGGAGGACCCGGCGGGCTTCCCCTGAAACGAGCCTTACAGGGTACCTTTTTTGACGAAATCGATCACGTCCCGGGCGATGCGCAGGTTGTTTTCCGGCGCGAGGATGTCGCCGGCAAGCACGTGGTTACTGGGGTCGCCCGATTCCTCCAGCACGACCGTCTCGAGTTTCGGGCTGCCGAGACTGTCCAGCGACGCCTCGATGAGCGAGGTGTTTACGACCTGATCATTGGGCGAGTAAAACGTCAGGACCCGGGTCGTAACGTCGGTAGGCAGCTTCGAGCGTGCGTAGTCGACAAGGCGCATCATCTCGACGAGCGCATAGGTCGGATAACTCGTCGACCAGTAGCGTTCCTGCTGTTCATTGGCGCCTTCCCAGCTTCGCGTGTCGCCGAGCATCAGTTGAGCGAGCTGCGGTCCGCCCGGCTTCGTGAGCATGGACGCGGTGTCGTCCTTGGGTGCGAAGTTGGGCGAGACCATAACCAACGTGTCGACGTGAGAGAAAAGTTCATGGTCGAGCATCGCGAGCGCGAGGGTGGCGCCGGTCGATGTGCCGATCAGCACAAGCTTGTCGCCAAGCGCACGTCCGACAGCGAGGCTTTCAAGACCGTCTTCCAGCCAGTGCTCGGCAGTGGCGCCGGCGAGAGCGTCAGTCTCAAGGCCGTGGCCTCTAAGACGGGTTTCGAAGAGGTTGGCCTCGAGGCCGTCTGCGATCAGCTCGCCGACCGGCGCGATTTCCTGGCGCGTCGCGGAAAACCCGTGCAGGTAGACAACAACATAGTCGCTCCGTGCATTCTCTGCGCCGCCGAACCAACGGATGCGCTTCTCTGCGCCGTCGATGATCGGTGTCGACGCGGCTACGTCGGCCTCGGTCCGGGCCAGCCAGGCCGTCGTGTCTTCCGGGATAGCCGGAATGGCCGGCATACGACTGACGGCTGTTGGAGCGGTGGCGTAGGCGTATAGCCCAACGCCGAATATGACGACGGCGATACCGAGCAGGAGCTTGCGGATCATTGCTTAAGTCTTCTTCTTTTCGAGGCCGAGCACGATGTCCCAGTGCTTCTTGTCGACCGGAAAGACGGACAGGCGGTTGCCGCGCCGGATCAACGGGAAACCGTCTAGGCCGTCCTGTTCCTTTATCTCCGTCAGCGTGATGTTCTTCCTGGTCTTGCGCTGGAACTTTACGTCGACGAGCAACCAGCGCGGATCTTCCGGATCGCTTTTGGGATCGTAGTACTTGGCGTCCGGATCGAACTGGGAGGGGTCGGGATACGGCTTGCTGGCAATCGTCATGAGGCCGACAACGCCGGGGACCTTGCAGCTTGAGTGGTAGAAAAAAGCCTTGTCGCCGACCTTCATGTCATCTCGAAACATGTTTCTTACCTGGTAATTGCGAATGCCGTCCCAGGGTTCGACGCCATCGCGTTCCAGATCATCGATGCTGTAGTCATCGGGTTCAGACTTCATTAACCAGTAAGCCACGGGCTACCTCTCGTAGTGTTAGCGGGTCCGCAAAAAAAGGCCGACGAGTCTAGCATGACGGCGGCCGCCAGCCGGCAATTCCGGCGCCCGCAATGAGCGATTCCTGATGGTCATACAGGTCGTAACCCGCGCGCTCCGGATAGCCAAAAACCTGTGTTAGGATGACCGCCGGTTCGCGGTCCCGGACTGTAACAAAACTATAATATAGCCGGGCCAGACTGCGCTTCTTCAGCGCAGATAGAACCTGGGGTTTTGAGAGGATTGGCTTCAGATGGTCGCGAATATTTTCGGCGCCTCGCCGGTGCAGCCGCTCGAGAATCACATCGATATTGCCTATCGCTGTACCAAGGCCCTGTACCCGTTTTTCGAAGCCGCCGTGGCCAACGACTGGGACAGCGCTGAGTCCCGCTACGAAAAGATCGGCCAGCTCGAGAACGAAGCCGATGAACTCAAGAACACAATCCGCAAGAACCTGCCGAAAAGCCTTTTCATGCCGGTACCGCGTGAGGACCTGCTGGAGCTCTTGCTGGTGCAGGACAAGATTGCCAATCGTACGAAGGACGTTGCGGGTCTTGTCTACGGCCGAAAAATGCAGATTCCCGCTGCGCTGGCTAATGAGCTACTTGAATTCGTAAAGCTCAACATCGCTTCGGCAAAAGTTGCGCGAAAAAGCGTTCGCGAACTCGACGAGCTGTTTGCCGCGGGCTTCCGCGGCGCGGAAGCCCGTCTGGTCGAACAGCTGGTCGACGAACTCGATCGCATGGAAACGGAAACCGACGGTCGCCAGGCGGAGCTCCGCACGGCACTCTACGGTATGGAGCCGGACCTGAATCCGGTCGACGTCATGTTTCTCTATCGCGTCATTGAACTCACCGGAGAAATTGCCGATATGGCCGAGCGCGTGGGGCGCCGGCTTGAGCTGTTGCTCGCTCACTAGCAGGTCTGAATGCAGGGGCGGTAACGATGAACAACAAAAACAATAACAGTTACTGAACCATTAGAGTGAAGCGGGAATCGTGGAAGCACAGGTAGTCTATATAAGCCTCGCGGCGATATTCGGCCTCTACATGGCCTGGGGCATTGGTGCCAACGACGTCGCCAATGCCATGGCTACGTCTGTTGGCTCAAAAGCACTGACCATCAAGCAGGCGATACTCGTGGCTGCCGTCTTCGAGTTTCTTGGCGCTGTGCTCGCCGGCGGCGAGGTCACATCGACCATTCGACGAGGCATCGTCGATACGAACCTGATGGCGGATGATCCCCGGCTGCTCGTACTCGGCATGCTTGCGGCGCTGCTCGCGGCCGGTACCTGGCTGATGGTGGCGTCTCGCAAGGGCTGGCCGGTTTCCACGACGCACTCCATCGTTGGCGCAATCGTCGGCTTCACCGTGGCGGGCATTGGCGTCGGTGCGG
>CAZFVT010000364.1:0-4053 GCA_964522355.1 uncultured Woeseiaceae bacterium
TGGGCTTCGGCAAGCGCTCGTGGCGCTACTCGATGCTCGTCAAAGACGGCGTCGTCGAGAAGATGTTCGTCGAGCCGCAGGAGCCGGGCGACCCGTACGGCGCTTCCGACGCTGACACCATGCTTGAGTACCTCGCACCGGGTGCCGAAAAGCCGCTCGACGTGACGGTTTTCTCTCGCGGCGGTTGTCCGCACTGCGTTCGTGCCAAGGCCTTGCTGCGGGACGCCGGCATCGCTTTCGAAGCACTCGAGCTGAACAACGAGTACACGGACCGCACGCTGCGTGCCGTATCGGCTGCCACCTCGCTTCCCCAGATCTTCATCAACGGCGAGAACATCGGCGGCGCCGACGAGTTGACGGAATGGCTCGCTTCGGCAAACCTGTCGGGTACGCGTAGCGCGGCCTGATTACCCCCCAAAGTCGCGACTCCCCCCGCGACGACCCCTGAGGCCCGGTTCGAAAGAACCGGGCTTTTTTTTGTCCCGAACGCCGGTGGTAATACAAAGACACGTTCCGCGGTCGTATTCTTCGCATACCCGCCTTTTACCCAAAACGTCAGGCAGCAACTCATGACCCTTACACTCAACGACACCGATCTGCTCAAGTCCCAGGCGCTCATTGATGGTCGCTGGAGCGACAGCGACGACGGCGAGCAGTTTCAAGTCACCAACCCCGCAACCGGCGAGGTCCTGGCGAACGTTGCCAGCTGCGGCGGGTCGGAGACGACGCGCGCCATCGAGGCGGCGGAGCGGGCGCAGGTTACCTGGCGAGAGATAACGGCCAAGGAGCGATCCCGGCGATTGCGCCGTTGGTTCGACCTGATGATGGCGGCTCAGGATGATCTTGCGAGGATTTTGACCGCCGAGCAGGGTAAACCGCTGGCAGAGGCGGCCGGCGAGGTTGTCTACGGAGCCGACTACATTGACTGGTTCTCGGAAGAAGCGAAGCGGGTCTACGGCGATACGATCGCGCCCCCGGACAGCAGCAAGCGCATCGTGGTCGTCAAGCAGCCGGTAGGCGTCGTTGCCTGTATCACGCCGTGGAATTTTCCCATCGGCATGCTGACACGAAAGATTGCACCGGCGCTGGCCGCGGGTTGCACGGTGGTTTGTAAACCGGCCAATGAGACGCCTCTGTCCGCCTTTGCCGTTGCGGTTCTCGCCGAGCGGGCCGGTATCCCGCCCGGTGTCATCAACATCGTCGCCGGCAAGACCGTCGAGATCGGCGCAGAGCTCACCGGCAACCCGACGGTCCGCAAGCTGACCTTCACGGGCTCGACGCCGGTCGGCAAACTGCTGATGGCGCAATGCGCCGAGACCGTTAAGCGCACCTCGATGGAGCTGGGTGGCAATGCGCCGTTTATCGTCTTCGACGACGCGGACATCGATGCCGCCGTCGCCGGCGCGCTGGCGTCGAAGTTTCGCAATGCCGGCCAGACCTGCGTTTGTTCGAATCGCATTCTCGTGCAGGACGGCGTCTACGACGAATTTGCCGCGCGTCTCGCCGAGTCGGTGGCGGCCTATCGGATGGGCAACGGCATGGAGGAGGGGGTCGAGATTGGGCCGCTCATTCATGAGGGTGCCGCCGACAAGGTTATGGAGTTGATCGACGATGCCCTGGCAAAGGGCGCGACCGCCTCGGCGGGGGGCAAACGCTCGACCCTTGGGAGCAACTACGTCGAACCCACAGTGCTGCGGGATGCGACACCTGACATGCGGCTTTTTCATGAGGAGATCTTTGGCCCTGTCGCGCCGTTGGTTCGTTTTCAGGATGAAGCCGAAGCCATCCGCATGGCCAACGACAGCGAGTTTGGCCTCGCGGCTTACTTCTACTCCCGGGACGTCGGTCGAGTCTGGCGCGTGGCCGAGGCTTTGGAGAGCGGCATGGTGGGCATCAACGAGGGCCGGATATCCAACGAAATGGCGCCCTTTGGCGGCGTCAAGGAGTCCGGTCAGGGTCGGGAGGGATCGAAGTACGGCCTCGATGACTATCTCGAGATCAAGTACCTGTGCATGGGCGGGATCGAGGCCTGATGCCGCGCCCCCGGCCGGCGGCTCACACCGGCCGGCCGAGGACATTGCCAGCCAGAAGCGGATAGCGACGAACGTCCGCAGTCGTATACTGCGTTCTCCGTTCGGAGAACCACGTGCCTGCCAAGCCTTCCCAGAAGCCACTGTCGCCCGCCAGGCGAGTTGACTATCGCGAGCCCTTCGACTGGCGTGCGTTTCTCGATTTCCTCGCGCCGCGACTGATCGCCGGCGTCGAGACTATTGAGGGTGACCGCTACTACCGCGTCATTGAGTTGTCGGGGAAGGCTGTCGTACTGGAAGTCGGTCACGATGACCGGAAGGAAAACCTCGAGGTCATCGTCCACGGCGGTGAGCCCGCCGCGCTTGATGATGCCGAGCGGCTCACTCGGAGATTCTTCGACCTCGACGCGCCGGTCGCTGACATTGCCCGTAGCCTCTCTCGCGACTCGCTGTTGGCTCCACTGCTCGATTCCATGCCGGGCATCCGGGTGCCAGGCGGCTGGAGCGGGTTCGAGATTGCCGTCCGGGCCGTCCTCGGCCAGCAGATATCGGTGAAGGCGGCGACGACGCTGGCCGGCCGCGTGGCAGATCGCTATGGCGAATCCGTGAGCATCGAGTCCCCCGTCGGCCGTCGTGTGAGTCGGATGTTCCCCGCACCCGGTCGCCTGTCGCGTGCCCGTTTCAACAACATGGGCATCGTCGGTGCACGGATTGCCACGCTTAAACGCCTGTCCGCCGCCGTCGCCGACGGTACGCTTTCAATCGACGCCGATGCTAGTACCGCGGACGTCATCGATCGTCTCTGCGCGCTCAAGGGTATCGGGCCCTGGACCGGCCAGTACGTCGCCATGCGGGCGCTGAAGGATCCGGATGCCTTTCCGGAGTCTGACCTTGGCCTGCTGAACGCGCTATATGCCGATCGCAAGGCAACGCCGGCGGAGCTTAAGGCAAGAGCGGAGGCCTGGCGTCCCTGGCGCGCTTACGCTGCGCTTTTGATCTGGAATCGCGGCACGGTGTCTGGAGGTTAACGTTATGCAGTATTGCTACATCGATACGCCGATAGGTGAGCTTCTGCTCGCCGGAGCCCCAGGCGAACTGTCCGTGATCGGCTTTCAGGGCGGCAGTAAACGCCGTGCCCACGAAGAGGGCTGGATCGAGTCGACGGCCCCATTTGCCGATGCGCGCCGGCAGCTCGATGAGTATTTCGCCGGCCAGCGGCAGAGCTTCGATCTGCCGCTCGCGCTTTCCGGTACCGACTTTCAGCGCTCGGTTTACGAGGAGCTGCAGCGCATTCCCTACGGCACCACCATCAGCTATGCCCAACTGGCAGAGCGCATCGGCCGGCCGAAGGCCGTGCGTGCGGTCGGTGCTGCCAACGGGCAGAACCCGCTCCCCATCGTCGTCCCTTGTCACCGCGTTATCGGCAGCAACGGCAGTCTGACCGGGTTTGGCGGCGGGCTGCCGATCAAGCAGGCGCTCTTGAAGCTGGAACTGGAAAACCAGGCTTTCGAATTGCGCTAGCGAATTGCCTTAGACGGAAGCCTGTAATCCGCGCGACGAGCTCGCGTATGATTCCGAACATCGATGCCCGGTAGCGGGCAGTCACCAGAGGGTCGGGCGCAGGACATGCGAATCAACGCGGAGTTTGACCAGCGAGCAGCCATCGCCGGCGATGAGGTCGAGTGGGTGCATTCGTCGGAGTCGGGGGTTGACCGGATCATGCTGGACCGGATCGGTGCTGAGGTTGCGCGCGCGACCAGCGTTGTGCGTTACGCACCCAACAGCGCCTTTCCCCGGCACGGACACGCGAAGGGTGAAGAATTCTTTGTCCTGGAGGGCGTCTTCTCTGATGAGACCGGGGACTATCCCGCCGGCCATTACGTTCGCAATCCGCCCGGTTCCGGGCACACGCCCTTCAGCAAGGAGGGCTGCCGAATCTTCGTCAAGCTGCGCCAGTTTGATGACAACGACCTTTCCCAGTTTGCGATCGATACGCGCGATGCGCGCGCCTGGGTGCGCGATT
>CAZFVT010000365.1:0-4044 GCA_964522355.1 uncultured Woeseiaceae bacterium
GGATGTGGGAATGCTAGCCCCCAGCGCCGGCAACGGCCCGTTGCGCCATCACCGGCACCAGCGCCGCGCGGTAGGCAGCGCTCGCGTGCAGGTCGTCATTAAGACCGCCCGGATCCACGACAATGCTGTCGATGGCCGCCGGAGAGAACTCGTCGGCAAGAGCCGCTTCCATTGCGGTATGACGAAACACGGACGGCGCCGCGCCGGTCACCGCCACTCGCACGCCTTCGCCGGTCTCAGCGACGAACACGCCGACGACCGCGTAACGCGATGCAGGATTGGGAAACTTGCTGTAGGCCGCGCGCTTCGGCCGCGGAAACCGCACGGCCCGAATAATTTCGCCCGGCTCGAGCGCCGTTTCAAACATGTCGATGAAGAAATCGTCGGCGGTGATCTCGCGCCTCGAGGTAATGACGGTGGCGCCAAGCCCGAGAACGGCGGCCGGATAGTCGGCCGACGGATCGTTATTCGCCAGCGAGCCGCCGAGCGTTCCCCGATTACGCACCTGCGGGTCGCCGATCTGACCGGCCAGATCCGAGAGCGCGGGAATCGCCGCGGTTACGAGATCGCTGATCGCCACGTCAGCATGCCGGGTCATAGCGCCAACGACCAGCGCCTCACCGTCCTGCGAGATGCCGCCAAGTTCCGCGATGCCGTTCAGGTCAACGATGTCGTCGGCCTGCGCCAGGCGCATTTTCAACGTTGGCAGCAGGGTCATGCCGCCGGCGAGCAACAGGGCAAACTCGTCGTCAGCGGTGAGCTTCACCGCCTCATCGAGCGATGTCGGTCGCTTGTAGTTGAACTCGTACATCAGCGAGGCCTCATCCGGTTAGTCTGCCCGCATTGCGGCAGCCCCCGCCTTCACGGCGCGAACGATATTCTGGTAGCCCGTGCAGCGGCACAGGTTGCCTTCCAGCCAGTGACGAATCTCGGCGTCGGTGGGATCTGCGTTTTGCGACACGAGGTCGAGGGCGCTCATGATCATGCCGGGCGTACAGAATCCGCACTGCAGGCCATGGCATTCGCGAAACGCTGCTTGCATCGGGTGCAGGCTCCCGTCAGCGGCGATGCCTTCGATCGTCGTCACGTCTGAACCTTCCACCTGCACGGCCAGCAGGCTGCAACTCTTCACGGAACGGCCGTCCAGAAGGATCACGCAGGCACCGCACTGGCTCGTATCGCAGCCAACATGCGTGCCCGTCGCTCCCAGCGATTCGCGCAGCATCTCAACCAGCAGGGTGCGCGTCTCAACGGTCGCCGTAACCGGTTTGCCGTTAAGCGTAAATGTAACGTCAGCTGTCATCGACGCCTCTCTCGCGTTAGTCCCTTGCGGTGCCGTCAAACTGAACGCTCAGCCTAGCAGATACCACGCAGCCAGAATAAGCAGCACCACCCCGGCGACCACCGCAACCGTCGCCCGCGAACCTCCCGACCTTGGTGGCTGGACAGAGCCGTCGACCGCGGCGTCATCTGGCGCCGCATCGGTTGACCCTAACTCCTCGGCGAAGCGGCCGAAAAAATCGTCGGCTGTCTTCTTAGTCGCTCCGGCGACGAGCCGTGACCCTACCTGAGCAAGCTTGCCGCCCACCTTGAAGTCCGCGGTGTAGGTCAGCCGCGTACCTTCATCCACCGACTCAAGCGCAACGTCGGCCGACCCTCGGCCGAAGCCGGCTGCTCCCGCCTTGCTTTCACCGACGAGGGTATAGCTCTCTGGCGGATTCAGGTTTTCCAGCGTCAGCCGGGTATTGAAACGGGCACGTACCGGACCGACCGCCGCTTTGACTACGGCCGCCAGCTCATTGGCATCGACCTGCTCCAGGCTTTCGCAGCCGGGTATGCAACGCTCAAGGACGGCGGGGTCATTCAAAGCCTTCCAGACCTGCTCCCGGTCCGCGTCAATCAGGTATTCGCCGGTAATGTTCATTCCTGGTTCTTGCCGTCCTCAAACGCCCCGACTGGCATAGACCGTAATCATTTCCATCGCGATCTGCGCGCCGGCGAGTGCCGTAATCTGGCCGACGTCGTAAGCCGGTGCCACCTCTACGAGATCCATGCCGATAAGATTAATGCCGCACAAGCCGCGAATAATGGCCATGGCCTGGGCGCTGCTCAAGCCGCCACAAACCGGCGTCCCGGTGCCTGGTGCGAAGCTCGGATCCAGGCAATCGATGTCGAAGGTCATGTAGACGGGCCGGTCGCCAACGATCCGCTTCGTCTCTTCGATAACCCGCGCGGTGCCATGCTCGAGTACCCAGGGCGCATCGAGGATGTTGAAACCGTGCGTGTCGTCGTTGTGGGTCCGGAGACCGATCTGAACGGAGTGCGCCGGATCCACGAGTCCCTCGTTGGCGGCGTGGTAGAACATGGTGCCGTGATCGATCCTGCCGTCTTCATCTTCCCAGGTGTCGCTGTGGGCATCGAAATGCACGAGTGAAATGCCCTTGCCGTGTTTCTCCGCGTGCGCTTTCAACAGCGGGTAGGTAACGAAATGGTCGCCACCGATGCTGAGGAGCCCCGGCCCCTGGTTGATTATGCCGGCGGCGTGCGCGGTGATCGCGTCAGGCACGGTCTCGGGACGCCCGTGATCCCAGAGACAGTCGCCGCTGTCGACGATCGCGAGCTCGTCGAAGGGATCAACCTTGACGCCGTAAGGACGGGTCCAGGCCATGATGTTGGATGCCTCCCTGACCGCGCGAGGACCAAAGCGCGCGCCCGGACGATTGGTTGTCGCGGTATCCAGCGGAATGCCGGTAACCACCAGGTCAACGCCCGCAAAATCCCTCGAATACTTGCGACGCATGAAGGACAGCGCGCCTGCATACGTCGGCTCAGGTGCGCGTCCTTTAAGGTCATCGCGGAACAGCGCCGCATCCATTGTTGTTTTGTCCATATCAGAATCGTTCCTTCAGGCCACCTGCGCCTGGGTTTTATCGAGCGCCTGCCAGGCTTTTTCCACGAGCTCGTCGGCTTCGCTGTGGCTCAGAATCAGCGGCGGAGACACCACCATCGTATCGCCGACCGCGCGCATGACAAGGCCGTTATCAATCGACAGGTTGCGGCAGATCGTGCCAACACCCAGGTCTTCGTCGAATCGCTCGCAGGTAGTCTTGTTGGCCACCAGCTCGAGCGCGCCCATGAGACCCACCATGCGCGCCTCGCCGACCAACGGATGATCGCCAAGCTGCGCCCAGCGTTCCTGCAGATACGGACCTATGTCGTCCCGAACCCGGTCGACCAAACCCTCGCGTCTGATTAACTCGATATTCGCGAGCGCCACCGCGCAGCAGGCCGGGTGACCGGAGTAGGTGTAGCCGTGGAAGAACTCGCCGCCCTCTTGGATCAACACATCGGACACGCGATCGCCGACCATTACGCCGCCCAACGGCAGGTAGCCCGAGGTGACGCCTTTGGCAAACGTCATGAGATCCGGCTTGATGCCGTAATGTTCGGCACCAAACCACTGGCCCAGGCGGCCGAATCCGCAAATGACCTCGTCGGTTACGAGCAGGATTCCACGCTCGCGACAGATACGTTCGATCTCCGGCCAGTAGCTGTCGGGCGGGATAATGACGCCCCCCGCGCCCTGAACCGGCTCCCCGACGAATGCCGCCACCTTGTTCTCGCCGAGTTCGTCGATCTTCTGCTCCACAAGTCTCGCCGCCTCACGACCGAACTCGTCCGGCGACAGGCTGCGGTCTGAACCGAACCAGTAGGGCTGTTCGACGTGCGCGATATCCGGCACGAGCGGACCGCCCTGAGATCGCTGGGCACCCATACCGCCAAGGCTGGTGCCACCGATGGTTGAACCGTGATAGGCATTCTGCCGCGCAATAATGTAGGTGCGTTCCGGCTCGCCTTTTAGCTCCCAATAGTGACGGACGAGACGAATCATGGTGTCGATCGCCTCTGATCCCGAGCCTGCGTAGAACACGCGGTTGAAATGCGGCTGGGTCACGCCGGACAGCACGCGCGCGAGTTCGATCGACGGCGGGCTCGCGCATTGAAAGAAGCTGTTGTAGTAGGGCAACTCTTTAAGCTGCGCGG
>CAZFVT010000366.1:0-3994 GCA_964522355.1 uncultured Woeseiaceae bacterium
GTATTCCCGTCGACACCTCGGTAGTCGATCCGCGGTTCATCGAGTATGTTCTTCGCCTCGAGGCTCAGCTTGAAGTTATCGGTCAGACGATAGCGCACGCGCATATCCAGACGCTCGTTGGCGTTGGTGTAGCGAATCCGACCAAACTCGTCACGCGTAAACTGCTGGAAGTAATCTGACCGCGTATTATAGATCGCCTGGAAAAACCACTTGCTGCTGTTCCAGTAGAGCTGCGTCGAGCTGACGTGTTCAGACAGACCGAACAGGTTGGCTGGCGGGAGGATGCCCACCAGCTGGGTCTCCGTGGCCTCGCCGGTCTCCTGATCAATACTGATCCCGATGCCATCGCCACCATTCTGATCTTCAAACTCGAAGTCAGAATCTGAATAGTTATAGCTGATCTTGCCGCCGAAGCCGCTCAGGAAGCCGGGCAGGTAATCGAATGCGTGCGTCACCGTGATCTCGAAACCGGTGATCGTGCTGGTGTCGTCACTGATCTGCGTCGTCTCGACGACGCCCTGCACCTCGTTGCCGTCCAGGTCGAAGGTCTCGAGCTGGGCAACGGTCTCGAAGCCGCCGTTGAACTCTTTCCAATAGACGAGGCCTGCGATCATCGTATCTTCGTTGGCGTACCACTCGAGCCCGAGGTCAACGTTGGTCGACAGAATGGGCTCCAGGAACGGGTTGCCCGTAGCGCTGATGCCGTTGACCGCTTCGGACAGAGACGTGTAGGCGTTGGAAATGTCATTGTCCTGAATCGCACGGCCGTTACCGTAGGCATTCGGATCCGGACGCGACAGACCGCGGAAGATGCCACTTCGCAGCACCAGGTCATCGTTCAGATCCATAATAACGGTCAGACTGGGAAGGACCTCTGTATAGCCACTTTCCTGGGTATCAGTTTCAAATCCTTCCTCGCCCGGGTCTCCTTCCGTGACCACGAAGCCCTCATTGAACTCCTCGACTGTGATCGGACCCCGGTAGCCTACGGACGTAATGTCAGTATCGACAACACGAACGCCGAGGTTACCCCTGATCGGAAAGTCACCAATCTCGGTGAAGAAGTCCGCCTGAAGGTAGTACGCCACGGTGTCTTCCGTAACGTCGTTCGTTCCCGAGGTTATGCCGTTCTGGTACTGAATGCCGGACAGACCACCATAGTTAACCAACCAGGCATTGGCAGCACAGTTGTAGTTAAACGTCGCGAACTCGTTGACTGCGCTACCTGTGCTGGCGTTGTTGATCAGCGCCTCTTCCCGAACGTTCGACAGAAAGCTGGATTCTGGAAAGCGTCCATCGGCGCAGGCCAGAACATTCGCCAGGACGGCATCCGTGACGGCGTTGTCGGCTCCGCCGTTCGGCGTCTGCAGGTCCTCGTCTTCGAACAGGCTTTCGCCCGGCGCGTTTCTCAGGCCGCCTAAGGTCAGATATTCCATGCTCGACAGGCGCACGCCCCCTTTCAGCGTCTGTATCGGTCCGGCATCGAGATCCCAGGCCAGATCCGCTCTTACCGCATCGAGAGTATTCTCGCGAATAATCTGCCGGGCGCGGATACGCGCACGGTCTCTGGCGTTGAAGTAGCTGGGGTCAGTCACTTCGAAGCCGTTTCCACCGTTGTCGAGAATCGTCGCGACGGGTGCACCGGCATCGCCCTGGTTCGTATCCAGCCTCACTGTGAAATCGTCCCGGTTGCCGCCGACGAGGTTGTCGTCGGTGGCCGCGAGGCGAAGCTCAACGTCAGTCTCGGTACGAGTCGTTTCGGAGAAAGCGTAGTCAAGACTGAGGGTCAGGGTATCGGTCAGGCTGTAGTCCAGGTTGATACCGAAGCCTTCATAATCCTCAAGCCGCTGAAAGTCCGTCGTGTAGGACTGAATCGTTGTTTCAGAGACGGAAGACGTCACGATCCCCAAGGTGGGATTCGAGGTGAGCGCGCTCAGGTCTTCCTGGGTGCTGCCCCATTGAAGATCTTTACGAAGCTCTCTCTGGTCACGCTCGGAGTATTGATAGTCCAGCGTAATGTCCAGGAGATCGTTGGGCTGGAACTGGACGCTGGCGAAAACGGCCTCGCGCTCGTCGTTCGTCGTGTTCTGTCGATAGCGATGGTCGCGAGGAATATAGGCAAAGGGAATATCCGCGATCGAATTGTAGTCCGGGTTCGAATCAATGAGGTCCTGGACCGCATCATTGCTGACGTCCGAAATTCCATCGTCGCACCGGCCCGACGTATCCGTCGGCAAGGAGTTACTGCCAAACCCGGTCAGCTCACAGGCTTCCAGGCGGCCACCACCTGACGTCGTCGTGTATTCCTGCTCCGGGTTCGCCTCGTCCCGGACCTGAAGCCGGGCGCCGCTGTCGAAATCGAACTGGTCGATGTAGGCAAACGTCGCCCGTGAGCCGAAGTCCTGGCCGCCGTCGATTCCCGTCTCGTCGGGGCTGTGCGCCAGCTTCACATCGGCCTGCAACAGGCGCTTGCCATAGACGAGGGGCTCCTTGGTATCCAGATGCACCTGGCCGCTTACGGCGCCCTCGATGTATTCAGCAGACTGGGACTTGTGAATCGCAATCGTGTTGAACATTTCGGACGGGAAGATGCTGAAGTTGACGGCGCGGTTGCCGCCGCCGTTCGTCGCTTCGCGACCGTTGATGACCGTCGTACCAAGAAACGGACCAAGCCCTCGAATGGATAGCTCGGTGGCACCGCCGTTTTCCTGGTGAGAGGTTGCGCCGGTAATGGTCTCGAGTGCGGCACCGACTGAGAGCGCCGGTATATCACCAATCTCGTCCGAGGACAGGCCGTCGACGATTTGGGTCGAGTTCCGCTTGATGTCGATAGAGCTCTGCACGGTTGCGCGGATTCCCGTAACGACGATTTCTTCGACGGGGTCCGCTGCTGCGTTCGACGTGTCTGCGTCCTGCGCAGCAGCGGCTCCGCTTAAGACCATGGCTATGCTTGCAGCCAGCACGGAGTTTGCCGCCAGGCTGTTCGACGAGGGACAAGGGAATGCGATCTTGTTGGGCTTGACCATGTTTATGCTCGCGTTACTCATTCTGCGGTGATTGGTTTTTGTCGTCTTTTTGCTGGCCGAACTCATGCTATTGCCCCCCAATGGATTCAACGGTGACTTCGCTGCTGGACGAGCTGTAGGGCGTGCCCGGTTCAATCGTTGGATCGACGGTCTCGGGAGGCACGGCGACGGCATTCGGGTCCAGCGAGTTGCCGATGGTGTAGCCAGTAAAGTCGTCGGCGAAAACGGACGTCATACCGGTGGTGTCACTGAAGACCTCCCAGCTTTCGATCATGAACGTGTTCGTTGGATCGGTGACGGCTGACCCCGAGCCAAACCGGAACTGAACCCGCTCGACACCGCCCAGCGCGTTGATGCCGGACGTAAATGATCCACCGCCATCAACGACGTTCACGCCATCCACCGTGACCGTCACGGTTGGTGGCGTCACCGCGTCCGGGGCTTCCCAGGTAACGACGACGGTCTGGAGCGTTCCTGGCATTGGCGCAACGCCAGCCGCGATCGCAAAGGTCTGGTCGCGGAACTCGAAGACGTCGGTCTTGATCCGCATGTCAACGATCGACCGCTCCGAACTCGTGCTGCCACTCGAGTTCAGCAACGCTATAAAGGCATCCGAGCCCGTTGCCGTGCGGTCGTAGGTCACCTCCAACCGCCCGGCGAGCTGCGTCGCGATGTCATATCGAAGCTCGCCGGTGTCATTGGTGTCAGTATCCCGAATCACGGCCGCAATCGTTGGCACCAGCGATTCGACAACCACCTCGCTGCTCGAAGAGCTGTACGGCGTTCCCGGCTCGATGGTCGGGTCGACCGTTTCTGGCGGGATAGCAGCCGCGTTGGGATCCAGCGAGTTGCCGATGGTGTAGCCGCTAAAGTCGTCGGCAAACACGGACGTCGTACCGGCCGTATCGCTGAATACCTCCCAACGTTCGATGGTGAACGTATTGGTCGGGTCGGTAACGGCTGAGCCA
>CAZFVT010000367.1:0-3989 GCA_964522355.1 uncultured Woeseiaceae bacterium
TCACGTCGTCACCCAGCTGCCTTACGCGCTGTCCGTCGCGTTCCTTACCGTCCTGCTATATGTCTTTGTCTGAGTGCTAGCCCTGGGACGTGCCTTCCAGCAGGGCTTCCACCGGTGCGAGCTCGGGTCCGTTATCGGTACACACCGCATATCGCGACTCCGTCGGGTCGGCATAAAGCGCAACGCCCGCATGCTCGCCGGCCTTGTTGATCACGTAGAAGTTCACGTTAAAGGCGGGTAGTCCGCGTTGGTTCAGCAAACGTTTCTCGACGGTGTTCTCGACAATGCGTCGACACGCAGCCATGCCGGCGTCCATCGGGCTGGCGCCGCGACGCATCTCCTCGACGACGAGGAACGAGCACAGGTTGTAGATGTTTGCTTCACCACGACCGGTTGACCCGGCGGCACCGTAGTCGCCGTCGACGTAGAGGCCGGCACCAAGCAGGGGAGAGTCACCGACGCGACCGGGAATCTTCCACGACAGACCGCTCGTTGTCGTAACGCCGCAAACATCGCCCGCCGCATTGACGCCGTTACAGTTGATCGTGCCGTAGTAGTCGTCTTCCGGGATCAGTCCGTCACGGACCATCGACAGGCCGGCGTCGTGTGCGGCCTGGGTCCGTTTCTCGGGATCGAGGTAATGAGCGGGGTCGACCCGACGCTTCCACTCCAGCCACATCTGTCGCGACTGCTCCGTATTGAGGTCGTCTTCGATCTCAAAGCCCAGGTTGCGGGCGAAATCCTGTGCCCCTGGACCGACGAGCAGGTGGTGATCCGTGTAGTCCATAACGGCGCGGGCAATGTTGGATGGCGTGCGGATCCCCTCGAGCGACGCGACGCCGCCGGCCTGTTTTTTCGGCCCGTGCATGCAACAGGCATCCAGCTGCACGACGCCTTCGGCGTTTGGTCGCCCGCCATAGCCAACGCTTGCGTCTTCGGGATCAAGCTCCACGATGTTGACGCCGGCAATCAGGGCATCGAGAACATCGTCGCCCCGGGTCATCATTTCGAACGCGGTTTCGACGCAGCTCTTGTCCCCGCCGTTTTTCATCGTGTAGCCATTCCGTGAGGCAACCACGACCGGTTTGCTGCGCCCGCGATGCACCGCAGGCGCCTGCGCGCTGGCGGTCGAGGCGGCGGTTGCGGCAAGTCCCGCGGCCGCGCCAGAGATCATGAAATCGCGTCTGTTGATGTTGCTCATGGAGGTCCCCCGACTGGTTCTTGTTGTCCTAGCATTGTGACCGAGGGTGGGGAGGGGGTCCATACGGCCGACCGAAACCGATTTCGTCGAGCGGGACAGGCGTCTCCTGAAACATCAGTCATGCTGCTATTTCCATGAAGCCCCGGGTTCCACAGGGCAGCATCGGAGTCGAGCTCGAAGCGCTGGTGGACGGGGTGCCCGCGGAGATTGGATAACTCCAGGGACAGGCGTCTGACGATCCGTTGGAGACCTTGGCCGTCCCGGCAGCACGCGAACAACGGGGAAAGACCGTCTCGTATCCTCGTTTTTACGGGCCTATCACTTCGGATTTTTCGAAGTATTCTGAGCCGGCTGGCACCTCAACCAATCTCAATGCCGTTTCCAGCGCAATTGCGCAATAATGCATATTTTGACCCTCCGCCTAAGGCGTTGAATGTCTTTGCCTGTTGCTCTCACGCTGGCTATTATCCGGCCCGCTTTTCCCCCATGGAGACTATGAATGACCACCGAAATTACGGAACAAGAGCTCACCGAAGCACGAAAAATCTGGGGCGACGCGCTTGTTGCTGTCTCAAAGGCCTACGAGGAAGGCGGCATTGACGCCGCGACGGAAGTTGCCAACGGCGCGCTGGATGCAGCCTATGGCTATAACCTCGGCCCTGTACTGTTTAAACCGACCCTGGCGAGCGGCGAAAAAACCTTCCGCCCGACGCGCGAGGGCGCGCTGGCATACTTCGTCGGCCACAGCGATGACTACCCGCTCGACGGCGGCTTCGGCATCAAGGGCTGGCGCACAGTCGTTTCCGAAACCTCCGCACACTTCATCCAGGGCGACGTCGCCATGTGGATGGGCTGGGTCACCTTCACCGATAAAGACGGCAACGTCACGAAGGTCGACAAGAGCTGGGGCTACAAGAAAGACGAAGAGGGCACCCTGCGAATTGTGCTGCACCACTCTTCGCTGCCTTACCAGCCGTAATTAGTCGCTCATTCGAGTGCGTGAGAGAAGGGGCCGGAAGGCCCCTTTTTTCGTTCGATGGGTGCCGGGTTTGCTCCGGTGCAGAAAAACAAATAACAATGGTCTCTCAGGGGATTCTTCAAGCGGATCGCAATGTCCGAAAGTTCGTCAGCATCCGAGCTGCCAGGAAAGACGGCGAATCGCCTTTTTGCGCTGCTGTTCCGCCCGCACTTCAGTCCCTACAAGATGTACGTTCGCCGCGACCTGCACCTCGCCGTCGTGCTCAACCCGAAAGTCGGCACGACGACGTTTCGACATCTGCTTGTGGATGCGCAGCAAGAGACAGGTACCAAGCCCCGGCTCGGCCGCCTCTGGCCCTTGAACGAGATTCGCAGAAGCCTGATCGCGCCTCCCGGGGAATACCTGGATCTGTTCCTGCACCCGAGGAGCTACCAGTTCTTCGGCTTTATCCGAAATCCCTACCGGCGGCTGCTTTCTGCATGGAAGGACAAGTGCAGAATGACGGAGGATGGAGATCCCCTGGCGCGGAGCATGCGTCGCGAGTTTCCGCTCATTCGCGAGTTTGCCCGAGCTGGCGGACTGGACGGTGCTGAGCCAGGCAGCGTCATACCCTTCGACACGTTTGTCGAATTCGTGGCGTCCCAGCCCGATGGCAGGCGCAATCACCACTGGGATTCGCAGAGCAGCGTCATGCTCATGGACCTGATCTCCTATGACCGGCTTTATCGCATCGAGGATGAGTTTGGTGAGGCCATGGTCGGGATTTATTCGCGACTTGGTGTGTCCCGGGACTGGATAGAGCACAAGTTAGCGAAACCTCTGAATCAGACGACGCCAGGCGCCGATCGTTATTACACCGAGGCCCTTGCCGATCGCGTCTATGACATTTACCGGCGGGACTTTGATTCCTTTGGCTACAGGAAAGATTCGTGGAGCGAACTGGGGAAGCAGTAAAGATGTGCCTGACGCGGATCCGCCAGAAGATGTGGCTTTCGCTGGCTGTCGTTGTGGCGACAGTACCCTGCGCCGTTTCTGCCGCGGACAACGAGACCTACGCATTGGTGGCCGGCCGCCGACTTCCCTATCTCTATGCGATATCCCTGAATGAAGCGCTCGACCCGGCCAATCACCTGACGGCCAACGCCATCATCACCCGCAATAAGGTGTCGCTGGATGGTCTGAATGGTCGCCCGCTCGGCGACCCGGCCAATCTGGCCGTCAGCGAAGACGGCCAAACCGCGTATGTCGTCAATCACCATGGGAGCATTGATAACCAGGTCTTCCGTCAACACGGGGGCCGCGGCCAGATTGCGGTGCTCGATGTCGCTGCCATGCTCGACTCGGCAAACGACCGCAGCCACAGCGCGCTGCAGCGGCTTATGGACTCCGGGGGGTTCGGGGCCATCGGTATGACCTTGCTGCCGGACATGCTTGCGATAGCGAATGCGGAGAACAACCTGACGGAGGACGGCGGCAACCGGGTAACGTTTGTCGATCGTCGGACCGGCAGCCTGCGGGGTACCGTTGAGCTTGCGCTGGGATCAGCAGACTGCCAATACCCGGTGCCTTATGAATCCCCTTTCGGCCCGCCGCGCAACCTCGCGGTACTCGCGCCGGATGAGAGCTGGGGCTGTTTTCCGGATCCGAACGGCCTGGCGATGGGTCGTAGCGACGGCGGTGACGCCTTTCTGTTTACGGCCAATGGTGGCACCAACGATGTCTCGGTCATTGATCTTGCACTCGCTCTCAAGGGAGACAGTGCGGCTGAGATTGGGCGAGTGCCCGGCCAGCGCGCCGCGTGGGGCATGG
>CAZFVT010000368.1:0-3960 GCA_964522355.1 uncultured Woeseiaceae bacterium
TGATCCATGCCAGTGATAACCGGCTTCGCCACTTCGCGCAAGCGGGCCGTTACTTATGTCAACAATCCGGGCGAAGGCCGATCATCCTCGGCCTCACCCCCAGGCGGGCCGTAGAAGACGACCCAGGCCGTAAAGTCATCGCTGTAGTCGAGAAAACGATGGTCAACACCGGCCGCAACAAACAGCGCTTCGCCGGCCTCGAAGGGGCGGCTGACGCCCGCGCACTCGAAGAAACCCTCACCGGATTGTATGAAATAGATTTCGTCCTGATCATGAGGCTGCTGCAGATCTGTCTCGCCGGGGCGGTAAAAACCGATCTCGAGCGTGCCGCGTGCCAGCAACACTCCATAAAGCCCGTCGTTGGAGGTTTCTATTGCTTTCAGCGCATCGCTGACGCGCATTCTCTTTACATCGTTCATGTCCGACTCCAGGACTATTGAAGGGCTCTGTCGAAGCGCGTACGAATGTCGGCGAGGCGCTCGACAGACTCGTTGGAAAACACCAGTCGCAGGTAATTGGCCGTCGCTGGTCCACCCCAGTTGGTCATCGCGGTTGCGGCGATTCCGCCTTTCTCCAGCAATCGGCGTGATGCCTCGGCGCCGTCCATGCCGAGCGGCGACATATCGATCAACAGCGACCAGCCGCCCTCCGGCCGGATGACATCGTATCCGTCGAGCTCCGCAAGAATCAGGTCCCGGCGGCGCATCAGCTCGGCCGCACTCGCCGCGACGCCGTCATCGTCCTGTTCGATCGCGGCGGCTACGGCCGCCATGCCGATTCCCGTCTGGCAGACCACGTTGCTGATGCTGACTCTGGCAACATCCGCCACGATGCGCGCGTCGCCGACCACCCAGCCGACCCGCCAGCCAATCATTCGATACTCCTTGGAGGCGGAGCCCACCGTAATGACCCGCTCGCGCATTCCGGCAAACGACGCTGGATGGATGACCTCAAGGTCGTCAAAGAGGATGCGTTCCATCGCGCTGTCGTTGATCAACCAGCAGTCGGCTGCCTTGCAGAAATCGACAAGTGCCTGCCACTCCTCAGCATTAAATACCGCACCGCTCGGCATTGCGGGGCTCATCAGCAGCGCGGCTGCCACGTTGTCGGGCTTGATCGATGCGAGACCATCGAGGTCCAGACGCCAGCCATCCTTTGTAGCCAGCATCGGAACGAACCGCGGCACGCCGCCGGCGAGCCTTACGCGATTAATCAGGCCAACATAGGTAGGGTCCGTCATCAGCACTTCATCGCCCGGGTTCACGGTTGCAAGCAGCACGTTGAAGATGCCGGAAAGGCCGCCTGCCGAAATGATGCACTCGGTTTTCCAGTCGTAGTCCTGACCGGACTGCCGACCGACCAGTCCCGCTGCCGCCTGTCGCAGCGTGTCCTGACCAAGAAACGGCAGGTAGCTGTTGGCATCGTCGTCATCGATGGCGCCGCGACTGATGCCGAGCGCCGCCGCGCAGGGACGAATATCGGTATCGAGATTCTCCAGCCGGAGAATGTCGGGATCGGCAAGGCTGTCGGCCAGGTCGCCCATCTGCTCGACGCCAATGGGGGTAATGTGTCTCAAACGCTCAATCGACATGCAGATTCCTCGGGACGACCTGTTGACGCCTCCGGATTCTAAACGCCGGCTTCGCCAATGGAACCCCGCGAGGGGTATGCGATAATTCCGCGCATGACGCGCCAACGATTCTTCGGTTTGCTCCTGTTGAGCGGAATCCTGGCCGGGTGCGCGGAGGATACGGGCTGGAACGGTTCGCTCGAAGCGCTGCTGGACGCCGACCCGGAAGCCTTTGGTACGATTAGCGCAGACCCGGCCGCCTACCGGGTGCAGATTCTCTACACCCAGATCGACCGCGATGCGGATAACAATCCGAGTTTTCGCTCCTACAGCTACCGGCTTGACGCCGATGAGTACTTCTATCCGGCGAGTACCGTGAAGCTGCCAACGGCGGCGCTGGCCCTGGCACGCCTGAATGAACTAGACCGGCCAGGCCTTGATCGCGATACCGTCATGCTGACCGGCCGCGCGGCCGACTTCCAGAGTGAGGCAAACCTCGACGACGACTCACCGTCAGGGCTGCCCTCTGTAGGCAATTACATCCGCAAGATCCTGGTTGTTAGCGACAACGATGCCTACAACCGGCTTTATGAGTTTCTCGGCCAACAGGCAATCAACGAAGCGTTGGAATCGATGGGCTACGAGGGCGCCCGTGTTGTCCATCGACTGGAGGTTGCGCTAACGCCCGAACAAAACGCGTGGACCAACCCGGTGCGATTCGTCAACGCCGGGTCGACGGTGTATCAGCAGGCTGACCAGGTAAGCGAGCGGAGTTTCCTTGGGCCTGAACCTGAGTTGCTCGGTGTTGGCGAGATCATCAACGGCGAGTTGGTAAGCCGGCCCAAGGATTTCGCTGAAAAGAACGCCTTTCCGCTGCAGCATCTTCACGACGTTGTGCAATCGATCCTGTTTCCCAATGCCGTGTCTCCCGAGCGGCGTTTTAATCTGGGCGAGGACGATTACCGTTTCCTGTGGCGCTACATGTCGGCCTATCCCGGGGAAAGCGGCGTTAACGAGTATGCCGACGGCAGCTTCGATCCTGACGGCTACGTCAAATTCCTGATGTACGGCGGGTCGGAGTCTGAAATTCCTGACAACATCCGGATCTTCAATAAAGTAGGCGACGCCTACGGATTTCTGACCGATGCTGCCTATGTCGTCGATTTCGATAGCGGCATCGAGTTCCTGCTGGCCGCGACCGTGTATACGAACGCCAACCAGGTGTTTAACGACAACCAGTACGAATATGATGAGATTGGCCTGCCTTTCCTGCGTGACCTCGGCCAGGCGATTTATCAGCTTGAACTTGAAAGGCCGCGCGAATTCCGGCCGAACCTGGATCACCTGAGGTCTCTTCGCTAGAAAGGCGTCCCTTACCTGACATGCTGACCAGATACCTCACCAACCTGAAGGGCACGCTCGTGTTCGCCGTGGCGACGCTGAACACATTCCTGTGGTTCACGCCCCTGATCAGCTTTACGGTCTTGAAGTTACTCGTGCCGATCAAGGCGTTTCGACGCGTCATGACGCGTTGGATCATGGCAATGGGCGAGAACTGGATCACCGGCAATGCCATTCTGTTCGGCTTCATCAACGGCACCCGCTATACCGTTCATGGCCTCGATGAGGTCAGTCGCAACAAGTGGTACCTGGTCGTCGTCAACCACCAGACCTGGGTGGACATCATCGCGCTGCAGACGGTCTTCAATCGCCGGATTCCGTTCCTGAAGTTCTTCGTCAAGCAGGAGCTCATCTGGTTTCCGGTGCTGGGTATCGCTTTCTGGGCGCTGGATATGCCGTTCATGAAACGCTACTCGAAGGGCTATCTGCAAAAGCATCCGGAGAAGAAGGGCCAGGACCTCGAGATGACGCGCCGGGCCTGCGAAAAATTTCATGAGACACCAACGAGCGTCATCAACTTCATCGAAGGCACGCGTTTCTCCGAAGAGAAGCGCGCCAAGCGCGAATCGCCGTTCAATCACCTCTTGCCGCCGCGTTCAGGCGGCATCGCGGTGACGATGTCGTCCATGGGCGAGATGTTCGACGCGGTGCTCGACGTCACGCTCTTCTATCCCTCGGGTGTTCCCACGTTCTGGGACGTTATGTGCGGACGCTTCAAGGCGGTCGACGTCTATATCCGGCAGCGGCCTGTGGATGCATGGATTGTTGAGGGTGACTACGTCAACGATCGAGAGCATCGCCGTCGTTTTCATCGCTGGCTAACCGAGATCTGGTCGGACAAGGATGCCGAGCTTGCGGCACTCAGGTATGCCAACGAGAACGAGAAGCCAGCTGGCTAGGCCGCCGATATTCTGCAAATCGTTCCTCTTGCCGTAGAATCAAGTTTCCGCCACTCGTCTGGACTGCCATGGCTACCTCCCGTCACTTTG
>CAZFVT010000369.1:0-3955 GCA_964522355.1 uncultured Woeseiaceae bacterium
TCCGGCTCTTCCTCTTCGTCGACGTGATCGTCCGCCGGCGGCGGCGGAACGACGTTACCGCCGCCATTGCCGCCTGTCGATGACGAGCCGCCGCAGCCGGCGATAGCCAGCAGAAGCATGATTAGAATCGCGTTAATCAATCGCATCTGGGATTCCTCCGGAGGACGCTTCCGTCGTCCCTTTAGCTGTGCAAACGCCACCTACTCGTATCCACCCAGCCTGCGTAGCGTTGCCAGCTGCTCTTCCGAAAGCAGGTTGCGTAGCTCTATGAGTAACGCGACCTGCTTTTTCTTCACCTCGTTTTCGGCAGCAAGCGCTTCGCTGACCAGGGCCATTACCTCTGCCTCCGCTACCGGCGACGCGTCCAGCGCTTCGAGTACACCTTGGTAAGCTTCACGCAGGTCCCACTCATGCTCCGCCATCGCAGACTGTGTCGACACAACCGCCTGGCGAATCGCGGTGTACTGTTCGCGACTCAGCGCCAGCGCATCCTGATTCTCGAGAATGACGTTTGGCGCAAAGAGCTTGCCCTTGAACACATCCTGATCGCCGCCCACCTGCTGTGCTTTGATCGAGGCAGCCAGCAACAAAGAGACAATGCATGCCACAGCGGCAATTTTTGTTGGGTATCTCATAACAACGTTCCTTCAAGCAAATCCGTTGACAACGGCCCTGGCGGTTCATAGACGTCAATCAGGCGATTCGGGATCAGGCTGTCGCTGGGTGCGCGCCACAGCGTTACGCTCATCAGCGATTCCTCGATCGCCAGCTCCGGCAGCGGGTCGTCCGTGGAGGTATCCGGCAGGAGAATTGCGACGAGGATCGCAGCCGCGAGTCCGCAAAGACCCGCGGCGAATCGACGGCGCCGGGACTCGTTCGCCAACGCCAGTTCGGCACGACGCATCGATTCATCGAAATCCGGCGCACTGGCATCCTTTGCCTTCGCCAGCGAGGCGCTGACCTCTCGTTCCAGCCATCGGTCAGACACAGCGGGCCTCCTGCCGATCGGCGTCGTTGAGATCTGCCAGCCTCACGGCCAGCGCGCGCTTGGCGCGATCGTAGTGCGCACGTCCGGCGCCGAGGCTGATTTGCATAACGCTTGCCGCCTCCTCGATCGTCAGCTCCCGGCAGAAAACCAGTTCGATCACGTCGCGCTGACGTGCCGGCAACTCCTGAACGCAGGTCCATACGCGCTTTGCCTGCGCATCATCGCCAAAGTCGGGATAGTCAACACCCCTCGCGTCGGCCCCAACCGAAGTTGCCAGCCTGAGCCTGGAAGCGCGTCGTCGATGCCGGCCCCTGACCAGCATCTGCACAACTCCGAAGACAAAGGTCTTGAGGCTCGACCGGCCGTCATACTGCGCCCGGCCGCTGAGCAACTCCACATAGGCCTGCTGCATCAGGTCCTCCGCCGCTGTGCGTTCGTAATCGGAGCGGGACAGGCACCAGCCGAACAGGGGCTCGTGCAATGCTTCGAGCGCCTGACGTTCAATCTTTGGATTATGTTCAAGTGCATCATTGCCCCGCATCCGGACCTCCTGATGCTTAGTGAACCTGACGGCCATTTCATATTACAGCGGTGGCCAATAACCCGGTGTCGACCAGTGCTCAACGCCGCCGCGCCGGCTCGGACGCAATCACGCTAGAATGCTCGGGTTAACCCCTCTAATGCCGCGTCGGCGACGCGATAATCCGGAAAAATCAGATCAAAAAGATGTCCTCAGAACCGGGCTGGCAGTTCTGGATAGACCGCGGCGGCACCTTTACAGACATCGTTGCGCGCCGGCCGGATGGATGCCTGCAAACGTCCAAGCTGCTGTCGGAATCACCCGAACACTACCGGGACGCGGCCGCCGAAGGCGTGCGGCGACTGTTGCAGGACGACAAGCCCATCGACGCCATCAAGATGGGCACGACGGTCGCAACCAACGCGCTGCTCGAGCGCCGCGGCGCACGCACCGCTCTCCTTACCACCCGCGGCTTCGCCGATGCGCTGGAAA
Organism: uncultured Woeseiaceae bacterium; assembly: GCA_964522355.1. Taxonomy (GTDB): domain Bacteria; phylum Pseudomonadota; class Gammaproteobacteria; order Steroidobacterales; family Woeseiaceae; genus JBFGFX01. The sequence continues at coordinate 2,001 of CAZFVT010000369.1, forward strand.
TCGGCTACCAGAATCGGCCGGATATTTTTGCCCGCCACATCGTCAAGCCGCAGCCGGTCTACGAACGAGTTGAAGAAGTTGACGAGCGAGTATCGGCGACCGGTCACATTGTGCGGCCGCTCGATGAGGATGCGGCACGTGAACTGCTGAGCACGCTGATCGAAGACGGTATCGAGTCCATCGCCATCAGCCTCTTGCACGGTTACCGGTACCCCGAGCACGAGTCAATGCTGGCCCGGCTCGCCGTTGAACTCGGCTTTGCCCAGGTTTCCGTGTCCCATGAAGTCGAGGCACTGATCAAGTTTATCAGCCGCAGCGAGACGACCCTCGCGGATGCCTACCTCACCCCGATCCTTAAGCGCTACATCGAAACGCTGCGCGGCGAGCTACGCCGCCATCGTGAACCCGAGCGGCTCATGTTCATGCAGTCGAGCGGCGGGCTGGTCGACGCCGACCGCTTTCGCGGCAAGGACAGCGTGCTGTCAGGTCCCGCCGGCGGCGTGGTAGGCATGGCACGAGCAGCAGAAGCCGCAGGACTGGACCGGCTGGTTGGTTTCGACATGGGCGGCACGTCAACCGATGTGGCGTCCTACAGCGGCGCGTTCGAGCACAGCAGCAACTCGGAAGTGGCTGGCGTCAAGCTGCGGGCGCCGATGATGCGCATTCACACGATCGCCGCAGGAGGCGGATCGATACTGCGCTTTGCCGACGGTCGTTTCCAGGTCGGCCCTGAATCCGCAGGCGCGAACCCGGGACCGACCTGTTATCGACGCGGTGGACCGCTAACGGTGACCGATGCCAACCTGCTGCTTGGCCGCCTGGTGCCCGACTACTTTCCGAAAGTCTTTGGTGCAGATGGCAATCAGCCCCTCGATCAACAGGCGGCCATCGACGCCTTCGACACGCTGGCAACAACGGTGAGCCGAGAGTCGGGACGTGAGATTTCGGCCGAAGCGGTAGCCGAGGGCTGCCTGTCGGTGGCGGTCGAAAGCATGGCCAACGCTATTCGCAGCATCACCATCGAGCGTGGTGAGGACGTGCGCGGTTTCACCCTTTGTTCGTTCGGCGGTGCGGGCGGGCAGCATGCCTGCAAAATCGCCGACGTGCTGGACATCAGGCGCGTCTGGCTACACCCGCTCGCCGGCGTTCTCTCCGCCTACGGCATGGGACTGGCCGACCTCAGGGTGGAGCGACAGCAGTCCATCGAGCGCCCGCTTGACGAAGAATCGCTGGATGCAGTTGCAGAGCTCTCATCGGCACTCGCGGCTGAATGCGACGCCGAACTCGCCGCCCAGTCCATTCCGGCGGACCACCGCCGCCGGACGACTAGACTGGGAATCAGGGTCCAGGGCGCGGACAGCATCATCGAAGTCCCTGACGGCAAGGCCGATGCCGTGAAGCGCGCGTTCCAGGAGCAGTATCTGCAGCGATTTGGCGCCGCACACGGGGGCGGCGATCTCGTCATTGCAACCTTGCGGGTCATCGCGATCGGCACCGAGCAACGTTTCGACGAGCCGAAGCTCGCCGAGGCCGATTCGCCAAGGCCGCTGACTTTCACCCGGATGTATGACAAAGGAGCCTGGCTCGATGTGCCGGTCTATCGGCGCGACGCGCTCGGCCCGGCGGCCCGTGTCGATGGCCCGGCAATTCTGATCGAAGATAACGGTACGACGATTATCGACCGACATTGGTCTGGCGAGGTGAACGCAACTGGGCATCTGCTGCTGCAAAAGCTGGAGACTGATGCGGCGACAGCCGGGCCGGTCGGCGACGACGAGACGACTCCTGATCCGGTCCGGCTTGAAGTCTTCAATCGACTGTTCATGCACATCGCCGAACAAATGGGCGTCGTCCTGCAGAACACGGCCGTCTCCGTAAATATTCGCGAGCGCCTCGACTTCTCCTGCGCCCTGTTCGACAGTGCCGGCCGCCTCGTCTCGAACGCACCACATATG
>CAZFVT010000370.1:0-3951 GCA_964522355.1 uncultured Woeseiaceae bacterium
CGAAGACGTCATGGAAGTCATCGAGAAGGAGCAGCCCAAGGGCGTGATCGTTCATTTCGGTGGCCAGACGCCCCTGAAGCTCGCGAGGATGCTGGAAGCATCCGGGGCACCGATCATCGGCACGACGCCGGACAGCATTGACCTGGCAGAAGACCGTGAGCGGTTCCAGAAGCTGGTTGAAGAGCTGAAGCTCAAGCAGCCGCCCAACAGCACCGCCCGGGACAAGAAGGAAGCGCTGGCGATGGGTTCCCGGGTGGGATATCCGCTGGTGGTTCGACCTTCCTACGTACTCGGCGGGCGCGCCATGGAGATCGTCCACAGCGACGATGATCTGGGGGCCTACATGGATGCGGCCATCAGCGTGTCGAACGAGAGCCCGGTTCTGCTCGACCGTTTCCTCGACCAGGCGACCGAGGTCGACGTTGACATCATCTGCGATGGCAAGGATGTGCTCGTGGGCGGCATCATGGAACACATCGAACAGGCGGGGGTTCACTCCGGTGATTCGGGTTGTTCGCTGCCGCCGTTCAGCCTGTCTGATGAGGTGCAGGCCCAGCTCGTGGAGCAGTGCACCAAGCTGGCCGAGGGCCTGAGCGTCATTGGCCTTATGAATACCCAGTTTGCCATTCAGGGAGATGATATCTACCTGCTGGAAGTGAACCCGCGCGCGTCTCGCACGGTGCCTTTCGTTTCCAAGGCGATTGGCCTGCCGCTGGCGAAGATCGCTGCCCGGGTCATGGTCGGACTCAGTCTTAAGGAACAGGGCTATAAGGACAGCGCCACGCCTGGCTACTTCTCGGTCAAGGAGTCGGTGTTCCCGTTCCGCAAGTTCCCGGGCGCCGATCCGATACTGGGGCCGGAGATGAAATCGACTGGCGAAGTCATGGGAGTCGGCCTGTCGTTTGGCGAAGCCTATGCCAAAGCCCAGCTCGCCTCCGGAGTGACCTTGCCGCGCCGCGGTACCGCGCTCCTGAGCGTACGAGACCGGGACAAGAAAGCCGGCATCAAGCTGGCCAAAATCCTGGCGCAGCGCGGCTTCGATATCGTCGCCACGCACGGTACAGCAAACGCGCTGGCCGAGGCCGGTGTGTCCTGCCGTCGCGTCAACAAGGTGCGCGAAGGTCGGCCGCACATCGTCGATATGATCAAGAACGGCGAGATCAGCCTGATTGCGAACACCACGGAAGGGAAGCAGGCGATCGAAGAATCGCGATCGATTCGTGCCGAAGCCGTACGCAATAACCTGACGTACTACACGACGATTGGCGCGGCGATTGCGACCTGCGAAGCCATCGAGCATCTCGATGACAGCGACGTGAATCGGCTCCAGGATCTGCACGGCGATATTGCGGCATGAACAAGGTACCGATGACCATTCGCGGTGCCGAGATGCTGCGAGCTGAGCTGAAGCAGTTGAAATCGGTGGATCGTCCGGCCGTCATCCAGGCGATCGCCGAGGCGCGCGAGCATGGTGATCTGAAAGAGAACGCCGAATATCACGCCGCCAAGGAGCAGCAGGGCTTCATCGAGGGGCGCATCCAGGAGATCGAGGGAAAGCTGTCGAACATCCAGGAGATCGACGTCACCGCCATCGACGCCAAGGGAAAGGTGGTGTTTGGCTGCACGGTTGAAGTCCTCGACGTGCAGAGCGATGAAGAAACGGTTTACAAAATCGTCGGCGAGGATGAAGCCGATTACAAGGAAGGCCTGATTTCATTCACTTCACCGATTGCCCGGGCGCTGATTGGCAAGCAGGAAGGGGATGAGGTGGCGTTCACTGCACCCGGTGGGGAAAAGGAATTCGAGATAATCGAGGTGCGCTACGAGTAGTCAGGCTGGCAGTGGTATCTTCGGTTTCTCCGGGTTTTTCAGGTAGACCAGCGCCACATTGCCAATTCGAGTGATCAGCTCGGCGCCGCTGTCATCGCACAGCTGGCGAATCGTCGCATCCCGGGTTTCCCGGTCGCCCGTGCGGACGCGTATTTTGATGAGCTCATGATGTGCGATGGTCGTGTCAAACTCCTGCCGCACGGATGCCGTGAGTCCGGATCCACCGATCGTCAGCACCGGCTTCAATTGATGACCCATACCGCGAAGGTATTTTTTCTGTGATTCTCGTAAACCCATGCGCCGATGGTAGCAACCGGCGGCTTAAGGGGACAGGGGACCTGGTGCCACGAGGCTCTTCGTGAGCGGTCCGCGGCGCAGCAGCGGGTCATGGCGCGATCGGCAGGAACGCGATCCCTACGTCCGCAAGGCACGCGAGCAGGGCTATCGTTCACGGGCAGTCTTCAAGCTTGAGCAGCTCGATAAAAAGGAGCATCTGCTGAGGCCCGATATGACCGTGGTTGATCTGGGGGCCGCGCCAGGAGGCTGGTCGCAGTATGCGACCGAGCGGCTCAAGGGGCGGGGGCGGATCCTCGCAATCGACCTGCTGGCGATGGACCATCTGCCCGACGTTGAATTCGTTCAGGGCGACTTTACAGAAGAGCCGGTCCTGGAGGATCTGCTCGAACGGCTCGGCGATGGCCGGGTGGACCTTGTAATGAGTGATATGGCCCCCAACATCAGCGGTACGAAGGCGGTAGATCAGCCGCGGTCCATGTACCTCGCCGAGCTCGCGCTGGATTTTTGCAGGCATTCGTTGGGCAAAAACGGCGATTTCGTCTGCAAACTGTTTCAGGGAGCGGGCATTGATGCATTCATCGCCGATGCACGTCAGGCTTTCGCCAGGGTGAAAGTGGTAAAGCCCGACGCGTCCCGGTCGGGGAGCAGTGAGGTCTACTTGGTAGCGAGAAACTATCGCGTGTAGTAGTGTCTAAGGATTAGACAGAGTCTAAACGGCGGCCTTTTCCGCTTGTCTCAGGTGCGGCGACCGGCGATGATGCCAGTCGGCCATGGAGCTGATTTCATAGTGAATGATCTGACAAAGAACATACTGGTATTCATCGTCATCATCGTCGTACTGCTTTCGGTGGTGCAGGGCCTGAGCGGCGTCAATGGACCTCCGCCGGACCGCAAGGATTACTCGGAATTCCTGAGTATGGTGCGGTCGGGTCAGGTGCAGAAAGTTGTCTTCAAAGGCGAGCGCATCGATTTCGGCCAGCAGAACGCGCTGAACATGTACACGATCAGCCCGGAAACGGACAACAACACGCTGATCGGCTTGCTCGAGGAAAACCGGGTTCGCTTCACCGCCGAGGAGCCTGAGTCGCAGAGCCTGATCGGCCAGCTTCTGATCAGCTCGTTCCCGATCCTGTTGCTGATCGGCGTATGGATTTACTTCATGCGCCAGATGCAGGGCGGCGGCGGCGGGCGGGGCGCCATGTCATTCGGGAAGAGCAAGGCCCGCCTGCTCGGCGAAGACCAGGTCGGCGTGACCTTTGCTGACGTCGCCGGGGTCGAAGAGGCCAAGCAGGAAGTGGCAGAGGTCGTAGACTTCCTGAGAGATCCAAGCAAGTTCCAGCGACTTGGCGGCAAAATCCCCAAAGGTATCCTCATGGTGGGCCCGCCGGGCACCGGTAAGACCCTGCTGGCGAAGGCGATCGCCGGTGAAGCGAAGGTGCCGTTCTTCACGATCTCCGGTTCTGACTTCGTCGAGATGTTCGTCGGCGTTGGCGCTTCCCGCGTTCGCGACATGTTTGATCAGGCGAAGAAGCAGGCTCCCTGCATTATCTTTATTGACGAGCTCGATGCCGTCGGACGCCATCGCGGCGCCGGCCTCGGCGGCGGTCATGACGAGCGTGAGCAGACCCTCAACCAGATGCTGGTCGAGATGGACGGTTTCGATGGCAGCGAAGGCATCATCCCGCTGGAACAGATGACGTGGGCGCAGGAATATATCTCCGCCAATGATCAGGGTGAGGAACTTTCATCCGTAGCGTCAGTTCTCAATGCCGGTGATGTTATTTATGTGGACGTTCCCGGTACTGGCTGGTTTGGCAAACTACC
>CAZFVT010000371.1:0-3949 GCA_964522355.1 uncultured Woeseiaceae bacterium
TTGACAGTGACGTGTAGCAATTCCAGCGCCCGTTCAGCGCCAAGTCGCAGTTCAATCTGCTGTTCTGTTAAGCCTCCGACAACCAGAGAACCTATCCCTGGCAATTCGATTGCGCCAAACTCATTAACGGGATAGATGCCTGTCCCAAGCAGCTGCGAAAGCGCCCGGTCCTCCTCGATCGCCGTCCTTTCAGCGAACAACAGCTCCTCCGGCATCTCGAACGCGATGACCAGGGTGGACCCGTCAGACGCCGTAGGAATTCGGTCGGCTGACTCCAAGCCTTCCTCTACGCCCGCTCTTTCCCCCGACAGCTCGTCATTCAGAGAGGAAAAATTATCTGTCTGTTGGGCGCCCCCCCGGGACTGAAGGTCGCCGAGCGCTCTCAGCGCCTGTTCTCTTTGCGCCGGCGGAAGCTGATCGAGCATCGCCTGCTGCTCCGCACTCAGACTGATGGACTGCGCTTCAACATTCAGCGGCAGCGCTATCAGTGCCGTTAACAGGACTAATGCCGAGCGCCAGAATCCAGATTGTTCGCCGGGTGTCACTTAAATTCGCCTTCCGGGCCATTACTATCAACATCCTGGGCTGGCTGTTCATGAGTACCCGAGACCCTGGATGGGGCGGAATTGTACCAGCCAGCGCCAGCCTCGTCGCAAATTCTGCTATGAGCTCGCCCTAGTAACTGCTCCGCCACTGCAGGAAGAAACGGACCTCGTCGTTGCTCTCGCCGCTGACCTCATCATCAATACGCTCGTAGCCAAGTCCTGCCGATACCTCGCCGAAGCTGAAACCCTTGGAATGCCTCAGATCAATGCTCACGATATCCTGCCGGGTGGGAGTAAGAGTATTTGCCGGATCCGGCGCGCCACCGCGATTTAGAGCACCGTAGCGAATGGTAGCAGCCCACTCACTATCCGTGTCGCTCAGGGCCAATAGACCGACGGTTACAATCTTGGTGTCGTTGTCCGTGGGATGACCGACACTCCTGCCGCGGTAACGGTAGCCGGTCTTGTAAATGCCATGATTGTAGGCACAGTTGAAGAGTTCACTGGACTCATAGAATTGGCAGCTGGTCCCGGCGTATTCCGCGAACCAACGGTACGACCAGCGAGTTCCAACGGCACCCGTCCCTTCAATACCAAATTGTCCCAGATAGCGACTTGGCAGACCACCGGCCTCGTCTTCACCGATGAACTGTCCATAGACAGCAAGCGGGACGCCCAGTACGCGAATCGACCACCGTGCGTCGAAGCCCGCGAGTTGGTTGCCAGGCTCATTCTCCCGAGTAATGTCATCGTCGCCAACATTATCGTAGCCGATCAACAGATCTAAAAAGGTATCAAGATCGCAGGGTCGACCGTCACCGCACCATTGGGCGGTGCGGGATAGCCCTATCTCCAGTGTGGGAATCGGCTTGAAATTGAATCGCATACCGAAAAACTTGGTATTGGGAACTGACCGTTCTTCTTCCATCTGGCCGAAATGAACAGACAGATCCCAAGGCCCAATCCAGCTGAGCCATTTACTGTTGAATTCATCCGTGAAAATTCGATCAATGGAAACTGAGGGTATAGGCCTGGCGTTGTTCGACAATATGACGCTGCCGTCCCAGCCTGGACCCCACCATCGATCCAGAGTGTTGACGCCGATCGACCAGTTGCCGAATGACGCCGCGACGACGGATCGGTCGAAGCGCACCGCGTCATCGTTATCGTTTTCGTCAACATCGACCAGCTGAGCGTTTACTGTAGCTGCCCACCAGTTCCCGGTGTAACTTATCGCTGCTCCCGCCTCGGCTCTCGTGCGCGGGGTATCTTCATACGAGCGAATTCGCTTTGGATTGTCGGCCGCTGAAACGCGGGATTCGAAATACACTTCCCCTAATCGTGTGTCCCACGCCGCCCGTGACTTCACGCGCGATAGCGCGCTCGCCACATCCGGCGGCGTGTCGACGCTGATCAGAAATCCATTTACTTCGGCCAGCAATGGGCCCCAGGCCAAGGGCCAGGTTGTTGTCGGACCCTTGATGACACCGAAATCCGATAGAAGCTGAATGTCGTGGCGTAAGGCGCTGTCCCCGGCGGGTACGAAAGGATTCGCGGCAGCGCCGGTCGGACCGAACGTCGCAACGACAACAGCAAGTAATGTGGAAACTGCACCTGATCTCAGCATTCGAGGGACGTCTGACTTTGGGAATCATCAATAGGAGTGAAGACGAATGGTATCAGGAAACACTGAATAACGACGCTGAACCTCGCCCATGCCGGGCCGTGGTCGGTATTCCGAAAGTCTCGCTCACGCCCCTCGTTTCTGCCGCCGGCTCAGGCGAGCTGCAGAGTATTGCGCACCCACATCTAACGCACAGTCATCCAGCCAGGCGGAATTCTGCTCTAGGTTTTCCGCAAACTGGCAGTCCGGTATAGCAGTCCACGCGTCGACCCACCCGCGCCGCCGGAGACGTCGCCTGAATCACGAACCGCAGACTCCAGGGACTTCGCAAGTTTCTTCCCCAGCTCGACCCCAAACTGATCGAAAGCGTTAGTGCCCCAGAACACATTCTCAACAAATACTTTGTGCTCATAGAGTGCAACTAGCTGCCCGAGCACTAACGGCGTAAGTGATTTAAAGAGAATCGTATTGCTGGGTCGACCGCCCGGATGGACCCGGAACGGATCCTCTGTGTCGTACCCTTCCATCAAAGCCTGGCTCTGCGCCAGGCAGTTCGCCAGCGCAAGATCCTGCTGAGTTTGCGTTGCCCCAGACGATCTGGCGGGCAGCAGGAAGTCTGCAGGGACGAAACGCGTTCCCTGGTGCAGGAGCTGGTAGAACGAGTGCTGCGCGTTGTTCCCAGCCTCACCCCAGATGACCATACCGGTCGCGACTTTCACAGGCTTGCCATCACGCCGTACGCGCTTGCCGCTGGACTCCATCTGCAGCTGTTGCAGGTAGGCCGGAAAGCGATCGAGTCGATTGTCGTAGGGCAAAATCGCCTGGGATTCAGCGCCAAAGAAGTTGTTGTACCAGACGCCCAGCAATCCCAGGATGACAGGCATGTTCTCCAGCGGCGCCGAATGTCTGAAGTGCCGGTCCATGCGTCGGCCGCCGTCGAGCATCTGGCGAAAGTTCGGCATGCCGATGACCAGGGCTAGTGACAGCCCCACGGCCGACCACAACGAGTAGCGCCCGCCCACCCAGTCCCAGAAGCCGAAACGGAAGTCGGAATCGATGCCGAACTCATCCATCGCGGCGTCGTTGGTCGATGCTGCTACGAAGTGCTTGACGACCGCGTCCTCGCCCAAAGTGTCCACAACCCACTGTCGTGCAGCCTGGGCGTTGGTCATCGTCTCCTGGGTCGTAAAAGTCTTTGAGCAGACGATAAACAGCGTCCGAGCCGGGTCTAGCTCGCGCATGCAGTCAGCCAGCTGGGTCCCGTCGACGTTCGAAACGCTGTGGAACTGCATGCCCTCCTGCCAATAACAGCGGAGTGCCCTGGCAGCCATGACCGGGCCCAGGTCCGAACCGCCGATGCCGATGTTCACAATGTTCGTCAGCCGCTCGCCCGTAGCTCCGCGAACATCGCCCGCATGGACAGCTGAGACAAATGCTTCTATCTGATTCAGCGTTTGCGCGACCTCGAGAACGCCTGGCTCTTCGAGCCCGACCTGGTCGGATAGCTCCGCCCTGAGCGCAACGTGCAGCACGGCCCGATCTTCAGTCACGTTAATGTGCTCGCCTGAGAACATCGCCTCGATCTGTCCGGATAAGCCGACTTCCTCAGCCAGTTCACCAAATAGTGACCGGGTTTCCTCGTTGAACAGGTTCTTCGAGTAGTCCAGGAACAGGTCGCCAGCGGCGAGACTGAACTGATCGAATCGATCCGAGTCTTCGTCGAACAGCTCACGGATTGGCCGCTTGGCGAGTGTCTTTTGATGCTGCTTGAGCGACTTCC
>CAZFVT010000372.1:0-3945 GCA_964522355.1 uncultured Woeseiaceae bacterium
TCTCGCCACTGATAGCACGTTGGTATCGATTCGCGAGCTCGGGGTCGTCTGCCAGAGAGACCTTCAGGCGCTGCACGCTTTGGCGGTAGGCGAACCAGACGGCGGGATGATGTTCCAGCCAGCCCTTGAAGTAAGAGCGCCAGAAGACCTCCTGGACGAATTTTTCGCAGGCCTCGAGCGGCATGCGGTCGAGGACCGCTCGCAACACTTCGTCTCCGAGGACCAGCCGATGACGGATGAACGGCGATAGGCCGGAAACATTGCCGCGGTTTTCTGGCCCGAGGTCCGCGTTCCTCGAATTTGCGTAGGCGCGGAGGCCGGTCTCGGTAAAGGCGGCGAGGCGCTCAAGCCCTGCCACCCGAGTGGGCGGCGGTGGCCCGTCGCGGGTCGTGGAGGGAACAGCGCTGGCGCTCATGCGAACAGCATCATACGACGCCCCGGACCTGAAACCAGTGCCCTTCCTGTCGCCGAACTGACGGGCAACGGAAAGCGCGAAGTCTGACCGGGGAGCAGCTGCCGGATCAGGTTTTGGGTGCCCAGACGCTGCACCAGCCGTTGGCAGCGACCTGCTTGCCCGGGAAGATGCTGCAAGGCGCGGCGGCGCTTCCTTCGGCGCCCGTGTACAGCGCGCAGTTATTGCAGAAGCGGTCGTCAGACTGGCGCAGACCCTGGTCGGCGTCGGCAGCGTTCGATACATACTTCAGAGCAACCGCCGTCGGATCGTCATCCTGCAGCATTGGCATGTCCTGAGCCTCAGCACGGCGCGCCGTGGTGGCTACAGACAACGTCGAAATGGCTGCCGTCGCACCGGCGACGAAAGTCCGTCGTGAAAGTCTGGCTTTTTGCATTTTGTCGTTCATGTAAGGCTCCGGAAATAAAATCGGCCGGCGGGAGTCCGCCGGCCGAAGGAAGCAGAGACAGGAGAATCGGGGGCGAGGGGCCATCTCTGCTAAGCGACACCTGAAGGTGTACGTCGCTATGTAAGCGACAGTTCCAGTGTAGCGATACCCGAAAATTTGTCAATCATTTGTCTATTTCATTTCTAGACAAAATTGTATCAATTCGTATCTGCCCGCGACCCGCGTCAGAGCAGTCCCTCTTCGCGGGCAACGCGTTCCAGCGCCTGCTCTATAAGATGCCTGGCCCGCGCCGTCGTACGGTGAAGGTAGCGATGCAGCGCCTCGTCTTCTTTGCTAACGCTCGCGCAGTTAGCGCTGTAGACCTCAAATGCAGACAGGGCCCCGGTGAGATCTGCGAGATGCTGCGGGCATTCGCAGTCTATGGCGCTGGACTGGCGAGCAAGCATGGATAGCTGTTGCTGGCTGAAGATTCGGGGCTCGATGGGCCCGTCGAGGTCGGTGACCGCCATCTCATTCCGTCGGGACCCGCGCGACAGGCCTTTGGTGGCCGGCCCGCCGCTCCCCTGGGCAGCTCGACTGATGGAGGATACGGCCTCCTCGACCGTCACCGGAGCCCGAAGCAGCTGGACGCCCGCATCCCGCAGGCGCTGCGCGTCCCGCGATCGTGCAAACCCATACACGACCACGATTCCCGGGCTGGCAACGTCCTTTCTCAGCCGTTCCAGCGTTGGCAGGGTATCCGGACCGATCATTGGAAGTTCGACGATCAGAACATCGGGAGTCCGCCCGTTCAGGTCGGCCAGCAACTGCGGCTCCTGGCTGCCGGAAGCCAGCAGCTCGATGGCCTGATCGTGAGTCGAATCCGTACGCAGCAAGGTTGGCAGGAGTTCGCCGAGAACCGCCACCGTCGTCTCGCCCGCCGCCAGGCTAGGCGTGACCAGCGCTCGCATCTCGTCGACCCTCGCATTGAGCGACTCCAGCGATTCACCAGCGACCTTGCCGATTGACACACCGTTCTCGGTCAGGAGCTTCAAGAGCTGCAGTTTTTCGACATCAGCGGGCAGATAGATCCGACGACCGTTGTCTGCGCGGTTCGCAACGACGGCGTTGTAGCGGCGTTCCCAGACGCGAATCGTATGGTCGGTCAGCCCGGTCATCCTGGCGACGGCGCCGATGCCGAAGGTATGCTGGCCGTCTTCTGATGACTGATCTGTCATGAAAAACCTCAGGTGAATTCGCTTGCACGAGTAACAAGCGATGTTTAGGATTAAACGTAGACAAATTATAGACAAATCGAGTCAATGAACAACCTGCTTCTTTCCGGTGCGGCCCTGGCGCTAGCCGTGATAATCGGCTCAATCGTTTTTCAGTCCTTCATCGTCGCCCCTGTCGTCTTCACGCGCCTGGACCAGAACCAGGCTCGCGACGTACTTCGCACGCTGTTCCCACGTTTCTTTCGCCTGAACGCAGGCGCCGGATTCGTCGCGGCAATCGCTCTCTTCGCCTGCGGCCTGGTGTCGGGCTGGACTACATCGCTTGCCTGGGGATCCGCGGCAGCGGCGGCCATCGTCGCCTGCATGCTCGTCTCACTGATGGTCGTGCCCTCGATCAATCTCGCGCGTGACCAGGGAGAATCGGCCGCCAGCCGCTTTGCCGCTCTGCACCGGCTCACCGTCATGCTCACACTCGCCGCCCTGATACTGGCAATCGGCGTTCTTACAACCGGCGCCGTCGAAGCATGAAACCGCAGGCCGCAATCGCTGAAGCGTCGACGATCAACATCGCCGAACTGACGCTCGAAGAGATTCCGGCATTCACCTGGCAGGTGCTGTCAGAGGGCGCTGAGAGCGCCGTTCATCCCTTTCACACGCCCTGCATCGCCACGCTCAGTAAATACGGTCCCGTGCAGCGAACCGTCGTGCTGCGCTACGTGGATGCACCGCAGCGACTCCTGGTGTGCCATACCGACCGGCGTGCCTCCAAGGCCCGTGAAATTGTCGAATCGCCCCGGATGAGCTGGCATGTCTATGACCGCAAACAAAAGCTCCAGATCAAACTGAGCGGTCGCGCGGTTCTGCATACAGACGACCCGCTGGCCGATGCCTGCTGGGAGCGCTCCGCCGCCCGCTCCCGAACCTGCTACGACACGCGCGTAGGGCCCGGCCAGCCCGTCAGGGAGCCACCGCTCGCGCCCGTTTCCATCGGCAGCGAAGCGGAGGAAATCGACGCCCGGTCACATTTCGCAGCGATCGCCTGCCGAGTCGACTTCATCGACTGGTTGTATCTCTCCGGTGCCGGGCATCGCCGCGCCCTGATTGAGTTCGCCGGAAATTCGACCAAGGCCAGCTGGGTCACGCCCTGAGCAATTCCCGACGCCGCAACGGCTCCGCACTCCTGGCGCAACTCGATACAATAGGCAGCCATGAGACTATGGACGTCGATAGCGCTGCTCATCTTCACGTCGCTGCTCAGCGATGCCGTTGAGGCGCACGGCAGTGTCAAGGTCGAAGACGACCTTTGCGCTATTCAGATCGGCTACTTCAAGGCGCACTTCAAGATTTACCTGCCGCAGACGCACGCCCATGAGGAGTTTTGCGAGGACTTGCCCGCATCCGGGGAAGCGGTGTTCGTGATGGAATACATTCACCGTGGCCTTGGCGACATTCCTATCGATTTCAGGATCATCCACGACGTGACCGGCATGGGGCGCTTCGCCAAGTCGCAACACGTCGCAGCCATTGCTGACCTGGAGACCATTACGGTCTATTACGAACAGCCCGTCGCCAAGCCGGACGTGTTCACCGCGCTGTTTCGATTTGACGAGCCCGGTGAGTTTATCGGCATCGTAACGGCAAAGCCTGCTAACGGTGGCGAGCCCTACCTGGCCGTCTTTCCGTTCCGCGTCGGATTCACCGGATTCGGCTACTGGCCGGCGATCGTGATTCTTGTCGTCCTTATCCAGCTCAACTACCTGTACATGAGCGGCCGCCTGCGCCTCGGGCGAGGCCGACGGCTGCGAACCGTCCCGGGCCCGGTCGCCTGACGAACCTGCGTGCACGCGGAATCTCTCGCGCACTGATGTTGT
>CAZFVT010000373.1:0-3936 GCA_964522355.1 uncultured Woeseiaceae bacterium
GCGCCGTACTGCGCCAGGAACTTGCCGTCACGCGTGAACTTGAGGATGTGCGAATCTTCACGACCGTTGCCGCCGATCCAGACGTTGTCCTTGTGATCGATGGTGATGCCGTGGTTCGACGCCGGCCAGTCGTAGCCTTCGCCCGGGCCGCCCCAGGCGTTGACCAGGTTGCCGTCCGGATCGAACTCGAGAATGTTCGGCGCGGGAATGCAGCAGTCGGCCTTGACCGGGTCCGTTGCGGCACCGATCTCGGTGCGCTCATTAAACGTGTCCCGGCGGTGAATGATGTAGACATGATCGCGGGAGTCGACAGCCAGACCGATCGTCGAGCCGAGAATCCAGTGATTCGGCAGCGGTTTGGGCCAAAAAGGATCGACCACGAACATGGGCGCTTCCTTACTCTGCGCCTGAGCGGTGTTGTCGAGAACGCTCTGGCCAAAGCCGAGCGCCACGATGGCGGCTACCGTCAGCGACACGGCAATTACAGTTCGCTTGGTCATCTTTGTCTTCCCCCAGGAACAGTTGATGTTGCGAATTTGCTGCCGGTCGCTTCCGGGGTAAAACCGTTGCTTCCGGCAGGGTCGGCAATTATACAATGGAACCCATGCACGGGTCTGACACATACCAGTACGGGGCGGCGACGGCCGGTTCGCATGCTGTAATTTCACGGCGCGCCAGGCGCGGGGCTCCCTGGCTTGCGCTGCTGGTCGGACTTATTTCAATGGTTCTGCAGGTGTCGATGGTTTACGCCCACGAAGTGCCGACCGACGTGGTTGTGCAGGCCTATCTGAAGCCGGGCGATCAGCGCGTTGAGCTGTTGTTGCGCGTGCCGCTGGAAGCTATGCGTGACATGGACCTGCCGCTCAAGGGGCCGGGCTACGTCGATCTCGATGAAGTCGGGCCCTACCTCGAAGACGCCGCGGAAATCTGGCTGGCGAATTTCGTCTCAATCTACGCCGATGGCGAACCGCTCGATGACTGGCGCATTGACCGGACCCGCCTGTCGCTGCCGTCAGATCGGTCTTTTATGAATTACGACACCGCGATCAGCCACTTGGACGGCTCGCTCGATCGCGGTACCGATATTTACCGGGACCAGGCGCTGTTCGACGTTTTGCTCAGTTACCCGCGGCCGTCGACCGCCGAGGACTATGCAATCGAGACCGGTTTCGCCCGGCTCGGACTTCGCACCACCACGGTGTTGAATTTCCTGCCCGAGGAGGGCGTGCGGCGCGTCTTCGAATTCAGCGGAAACCCGGGTCTCGTGCCGCTCGACCCGCGCTGGCACCAGGCGTTCTTCCGCTTCGTCAGCCTGGGCGTCGACCACATACTTATTGGTATTGATCACATCCTGTTCGTGCTCTGCCTGATCGTGCCCGTCCGGCGCATCCGTCCGCTCATTGCCATCATTACGTCATTCACGGTCGGCCATTCGATCACCTTGATCGCATCGGCGTTCGGGATTGCGCCGACGGTGCCGTGGTTCCCGCCGCTCATCGAATCGCTCATCGCCCTGTCGATTGTTTATATGGCGATCGAGAACATCTTGGGTTCAAACTGGGAAAGGCGCTGGGTCATCGCCTTCGCTTTCGGGTTGGTGCACGGCTTCGGGTTCTCCTTTGCACTGGGGGAGACCCTGCAGTTTGCAGGCAGCCACCTGCTGACGTCGCTGCTGGCCTTCAACATCGGGGTGGAGATCGGGCAGCTCCTGATCATCGCGATTGCGGTGCCGTTGCTCGGGCTGCTGTTCCGCAGCCCGCGGGTCGAGAAAAGCGGCACCCTGATTCTGTCGGCGCTTTTGGCGCACAGCGGCTGGCACTGGCTTGAAGACCGCGCCAGCCAGCTCACGCTTTACAGCTACTCCCTGCCTGAACTGAACGCAGCGTTCGCTGCCAGCCTGATGCGCTGGACGATGCTGGGGCTGATCATCGGCCTGGCCGTCTGGCTGCTATATGCGCTCGCCGGCAAACTCTCCGAGAGCGGCGCCGACCAGGCCGGCCACTGACGGCAGCTCGCTAACACCTGTATTCCAGCTATCAAACCGGGAGCCAGGACGTGCCGAAGCCCGTTGTCATGGCTCAGATCGAGTCGTGGACGACATAAAGTGGCCGATTTGAGGCTCCCGGGGCGGGTGTTTTTACAACAGTTTCATATTGTGAGACGAAAAAGCGGGTCCGTTTCGCTACCCGAACCCTGATCGAAGGGCATCTCGCGGCACGATCACGGTGCAACCCGCCTGACCCATGATGACCACAAGCGGTATTGTTGCGTCTGTACCACGCATAACTACGCCGTATACCGGCTAATCGCGCCATTGAGCCATTTCTGGGCATCAGAACGCCCAGTGCGCGTTTGTTGTGCATTTCCAACATTCGACCCTGATTTCGCGCTGGCGCAGGCAAAATCGCAGCCCGGCAAAACTTTATTTTGTGGTCTGACAGTGGTTCAATCGGCTCAACTGCAATGGCGGGAGGTGCAGGGCACGCGTTTGTGGCGTTTCCGACACGACCCATCGAAAGCGGTTTTGTTTGAAAAAGTGCACGTATTTGGCGAGAGCCAAGTGAACAAAGAGGGCCGGGTCACCGGTCTAAACAACTAATCAGTTAAAGGGGGATCTTTAACGATGAAGAGACTTACGAGGCCGGCCATGCTGGCCCTTTCGAGTAGCGTCTTTGCTCTGTGCGCCGCACCGGTAACATCGGTGGCACAGGAAGGCGCCGACGAGATCGAGGAGATCGTCGTATCAGGTCTGCGTGGTCGTCCGCGTTCGGCCATTGATTCGGCTGTTCCGATCGATACGTTCGACGCAAGCGCAATCGAAGCTGTGGCGCATACCGACACCGTGGACATCCTGCAAACGCTGGTACCGTCCTACAACGTCGGCCGTCAGCCGATTTCGGATGGTGCATCGTTCATCCGTCCGGCCGAGCTTCGTGGCCTGCCATCTCACCACACCCTGGTACTCATCAACGGTAAGCGTCGCCATCGTGCCTCGCTCGTATCGATTGGTGGTTCCGGTACTCAGGGCCCTGACGTAGCAACGATCCCGTCGACCGCCATTCAGAGCATCGAAGTTCTGCGTGACGGCGCTTCGTCGCAGTACGGTTCTGACGCCATCGCCGGCGTACTGAACTTCAACCTCAAGAACAACTCTGAAGGCGTCACGCTTGTTGCCGACACGGGTCAGTTCTACGAGGGCGACGGCAACATGTACACGATCCAGGGTAACGTTGGTCTGCCGCTGGGTGAGAACGGCTTCCTGTCTCTCTCCGGTGAATTCAACGAAACCGACTTCACCGAACGCGCCGAAGCGTACTGCGAAGGCTGGTTCTGCACGGATCCGAACAACGATCGATTCGGTAATGCCAACCAGACCCGTCAGAACTTCGTCCTTGGTGTCGCGAACGCACAGCAGGCCGTTGACGATGGTGAGGCATTCAACCGGACTGAAGGTCAATACCTTGCCTCTCTGCAGCCGGGCTTCCCTGGCGGTCTGCCTTCAGCCTCTGTCGCTGGCGAGAACGTCATGCCCTGGGGTCAGCCGAACGCCGAATCTGCACGCTTCTTCTACAACGCGGGCATCGAGATGGGTAGCAACATGGAGCTCTACAGCTTCGGTAACTACTCCGAGTCTCAGGGCGACGGCAGCTTCTTCTATCGTTATCCGGGCAACGGCACGATCGAAACCCTGCGTAACGCAGATGGCAGCTACTACAACCCGCTCGAGAAGTTCGCCGGCGGCTTCACGCCTCGTTTCGAGGGTGACGTAACCGACATGGGTGCGGCCATTGGTCTGCGCAGCAGCGACGACGGCGGTTTCTTCTGGGATGCCAGCGTTCGTTACGGCTCCAACGAGATCGACTACCGTCTGTTCAACACCATCAACCCGTCCTACGGCGCGGCCAGCCCCACGGATTTCCGTCCGGGTACGCTGGA
>CAZFVT010000374.1:0-3936 GCA_964522355.1 uncultured Woeseiaceae bacterium
CCATGTACGGGCAAAGGCGCTGCGGCGCCGGGCGCTTCTGCCGGCAGCCGGTGCCGGCCGGCCAGCCAGAGCGCAAGATGACCGCCCGCCGAGTGCCCGGTGGCCACGACCCTGCTCGTGTCCAGAGGATAGCGTTCCTTGAGCTCGCGTAGATGGTCCGCGGCTGCGGCAACGTCTTCGAAGGTGCCGGGCCAGCCGCCGCCGGCATCGCCGATTCGTCGATACTCGATGTTCCAGGTGGCGACGCCGGCATCCGTCAGGGCAGCGCTCATGGCTTCCGTTCCGGTTAACGGGTACTCGGCCAGCCAGCAGCCGCCGTGCACCACGATGGCCACGGGAAAAGGCCCGTCGCCGCCGGGCAGACGGAGCTGGCCAAACTGCAGCGGCTCCTCGCCGTAGCGGCTGATCGCATCCGCCGGCGGACCGGACAATTCGTTGTAGTCGGCCGTCGTCATCAGTGACGCAGGTGTGCAGGCCATCAACAGCAGCACGCAGATGCAGGCGACAGGTAATCCTGGTCGTAATCCACTAAACATGTTTGTAATCCCGTCCTCGCTGGAATCTCTCGAGATGGGTGCCGCATCGACTTCGGGTTACCGGGCCGCCTCGGCAGCAGCCAGGAAGGGCCGCAAGACCGCAAGGTAGTCGTCCATGGCCTTGCTGTAGGAGGCATGCGCGACGCCCGCGATGACCGCGAACTCGGCACCGCGGATCCGGTCACGGAAGCCGCTAACGGTCTCCGGACGGGCCTCGTCGAATTCACCGGTTACCAGCAGGACTGGCACATCGATCTCGCCCAGACGCGGCTCCAGATCAAAGTCGCGAAGATTGCCGGTAGCATAGAATTCCGTCGGCCCCCACATGTGCCGGTAGATCTGTCGGTTGCCTGTGACGCCATCACAGGCGGCCACGGCAGGAGGCCGATCGCCGGCATAGACGAAGCGCCGGTA
The DNA here is from genome assembly GCA_964522355.1 of uncultured Woeseiaceae bacterium. GTDB lineage: Bacteria > Pseudomonadota > Gammaproteobacteria > Steroidobacterales > Woeseiaceae > JBFGFX01. The sequence continues at coordinate 951 of CAZFVT010000374.1, forward strand.
GAACGCCTGCGATGCTTCCTGGTACTCCTCAGAATCCGTCGTGCCTGCAGCCTCGTGCTGCGATAGCACCTCCTGAACCTCAACCGGCAGCGTGGCCCTCAGCGTATTGGCATCCTTTACCCAGGCGGGGGTGCTGAGGAGCGGCGAGGAAAGCGTCAGTGAAACTATTCCTTCACCGCCTTTTTCGATAACGTAGGCGGCGGCCAGCGCCGCGCCCCATGAGTGGCCGAGCAGATGCACTTCGTCGAGCCCGAGCGAATCGCGCAAGACCTGCAGCTCCTCGACGTAGTGCTCCGCCGTCCATAAAGACAGGTCATCCGGACGGCCGGAACGACCCGTGCCCAGCTGGTCGTAACGCACAACCGGACGCTCGCCGCCGAGCACCTCGAACCGGCTGTAGCCGCAGGACGTGCCGCCGGGCCCGCCGTGCAGCAGCAACAGCGGTACGCCCTCACCGTCGCCGACAATGTGGTACCACACCGGACCGCCCGGCACGTTGATAAAGCCCTCGCCGGGTTCAGCGGCGCTGGCGCTGAGCAGCCCCGCGCCGGCGATAATCAGCAAGCAAATCTGACTCAGCGCGCGAAGAGCCCGGCCAATCAAAGACTGTGAACTTGCTGGGAGATTGGGAAGCTTTTGCATTGAGGGCTCCGGCCGTAACGCTGTCAGTGTGCCACAGGCGCACCTGGTTCTGGACATCCTTAAGGGAAGGCAACCCTTGGCTGTGCTAGTTTTGGGACACGCGCGTGCAACGTTTCACCCCGAGGCAATCGAGCGAATCCTGGAGGCGGCATGACTGACAAACCCATCGACGATCGCGTCTATCGACTCTACGACGAGTATTGCCACGGCTACATAAGCCGCCGGCAGTTCTTCGAGCGCGCCGCGGCGCTGACGGTAACCGGCGTTTCCGCCATGGCGATGGCCGAGGCGCTACTGCCGAACTACGCCGACGCGGCCGAAATTTCCTTTACCGACGAGCGCATCAAGGCGACCTACGTGAACTACCCATCGCCCGGTGGCAGCAGCGGGGAAATGCGCGGCTACCTCGTGCGACCGAGCGGAGACGGTCCGTTTCCGGCGGTTCTCGTCATTCATGAGAATCGCGGCCTCAATCCGCACATCGAGGACGTCGCGCGACGCGCCGCGGTTGAGGGCTTTCTCGCGCTTGCCCCGGACGGGCTCGCTCCCATCGGTGGTTATCCGGGCAATGATGATGACGGGCGCACGATGCAAAGAACCCTGGACCAGGCTGAGCTGCTACAGGACATGGTCAACAGCGCCCAGTTCCTGCGCACGCACGAGTTGTCGAACGGCAATCTTGGCGCCACGGGATTCTGCTGGGGCGGCGCGGCAACCAATCATCTGGCCGTGACGCTGGGCGGTGACTTGAAGGCGGGTGTGCCTTTTTACGGCCGGGCGCCGGACAGTGCTGAAGTCTCAGCCATCCGCGCCGCGATGATGGTGCAGTACGCGGAGGATGATCCCCGCGTAAACGCCATGGCTGAGGGATTCGAAGCGGCACTCGAGGCCAATGACGTCGATTTCGTCATGCACACCTATCCGGGTACGCGGCACGGCTTCCACAACAACTCCACACCGCGGTATGACGAGAACCAGGCAAAGGTGGCGTGGCAGCGAACCGTGGAGTTCTTTCACCGGCACCTCGACGGCTAGTCTGGCGACAGCAACCGAGCCGCGGTGCTCATGGCCTCATCGGCCAGGAACCGCGGCAATGGCCCTTGTATCCCGATATCTCGAACCTGTTAGCTGAGCTGTCGGGCCGGTTGCTCTTATAAACCGTCCGGGCGTATGACCTTGACCGTTTGATCATCGATCTGTATATAACAATATTGTTATGGAACAACTTAGTTATACACAAGAATCGCGTGGCCTCGATGCCGTCTTTCATGCGCTGGCGGACGGGACTCGACGGGCAATCCTGTCGCAGCTCGCGTCCGGCGAGCGATCTGTCAAAGAACTTGCCGAACCGTTTGCCATCAGCCAGCCAGCAGTATCCCGACACCTCAAAGTTCTCGAACGCGCCGGCCTGATCGAACGCACGATCGACGAACAACGCCGGCCCGCAAGACTCCGACCTGAGCAGATGCTCAGCGCCGTCGGCTGGCTGGCCGACTTCCGTCCGCTCTGGGGCAGCGCGTTCGATGAGCTCGACGACATTCTCGTCCAGATGAAGAAATCCAATTAAAGGAAAACGTTATGAGCGATCTGCCGGAATTTATCCTCGATCGGGAGTTTGATGCGCCGCGCGAGCTGGTCTGGCGTGCCTGGACCGACCCGGAGTTGTTGCAACGCTGGTACGGACCAGGCGTTGAGACGGTTATTCATCGTTTCGATCTGGAACCGGAAGGCGAATGGCGCAATGAGATGCGCATGGGCGGAGGCTCGAACTTCCAGAAGATGATCTTCAAGGAGGTGCTCGCGCCCGAAAAACTCGTCTGGCACCACTGCTCTGCCGACGAAAACTGGGAGATCGCCGCCAGCCCGATGATGCCGGACTGGCCGCGCAAGCTCCTGACGACCGTAACCTTTACTGAAGCGGGCAACAAAACCGTTGTGCGCCTGACCCAGGTCCCCCTGGACGCGACCGATGCAGAGATCGAGTGCTTCGCGAAGATGAAGGACGGCATGGCCGGAGGCTGGGGCAAGTGCTACGAGATCATCGACGAGGCGCTCGGCGAACTCGGCAACAGCTAGCCAGGCGATTCTCCCGATCGGAGTGCGTGTTAGATTAGCCGGCAACATCAGCCAAGGATCTGACGGAGGCATCATGCTGTCGCGACATTTGTGTCACCCGGGCCGCGCTTTGGGACTTCTCTCTATGCTCCTGGTCGGCTGCGGTGAACGTCCAACAGAGAGCGCAAACACCGCTGCTGGAGACCCGATGGATTCACTCGTCTCCGTCGAGTGGCTTGCCGCCAATCTCGATGACCCCGACCTGATCGTGCTAGACGCGACGGTACTG
>CAZFVT010000375.1:0-3899 GCA_964522355.1 uncultured Woeseiaceae bacterium
AGGTTCAACAGAAGTTCGAGCACCGCTTCACCGTTTCTGGAGTCAAGGTTTCCCGTTGGCTCATCGGCAAAAATGACAGCCGGCTCCGAAATCAGAGCTCTGGCAATAGCCGTCCGCTGGCTTTCCCCACCGGAAAGCTGCGAAGGGTAGTGGCTGACCCGCTCCTTCAGACCGACGGTCTCGAGGATGTCCATGGCCTGGCGGCGAGGGCTCTCGCTGCCGGCAAGCTCCAGCGGCAGCATGACGTTCTCGAGGGCATTCAACGAAGGCACGAGGTGAAAGGACTGGAACACAAATCCAACGCTGGCGGCGCGCACCTGGGCGCGGCCATCCTCGTCGAGCGCCGACAGTTCCCAGCCATCCAGCCAGATTTTGCCGGTGGTCGGCAGGTCCAGCCCGGCCACCAGGGCCAGCAACGTGGACTTGCCGGCACCGGAGGGCCCGACGATCGCCACCGACTCGCCGCGCTGAACGGCGAAACTGACGTCCGATAATATGGTCAGAGTTCCCTCTGGACTGCTAACCTGTTTGCTGATCTGCTCTGTGGCCAGAACTGTTTGCTGATCGGGTGAATCGTTGGACATGCGTAAAATTCTGACCTTCTTATTGTTAACTCTGCTGTCACTGGCGGCCAGCGCCGCGGAGCCCAATGGCGGCGGCCCGTCTGTGCTGGTGTTCGGTGACAGTCTCAGTGCCGGTTATGGCATAGACGTGGACCAATCCTGGCCCGCTTTGTTGCAATCCCGGCTGGCTGAGGAAGGGTACGAACATAGCGTCATTAACGCCAGCATTAGCGGTGAGACCACCGAAGGCGGCGCTACCCGCATCGTCGGCGCACTCGACGAATTCAGCCCGGAACTGGTCATTCTCGAGCTCGGCGGCAACGACGGGCTGCGCGGCTTTCCGCCCGCCAGGATTCGCGAGAACATGACCCGCATCATCGAGCAGACGCGGGCGACGGGCGCCAGCATCGTGCTTCTCGGCATCCGCATACCGCCGAACTACGGGCCGCGCTACACGAGCATGTTCGAGGACGTATACCGCAATCTCGCCGTCGAGTACGACGTGCCATGGATCGAGTTCTTTATGGATGGCGTGGCCCTGAATGACGAGCTCATGCAGGACGACGGCATTCACCCGACGGCGGAGGCCCAGCCCATCCTGCTCGATAATGCCTGGCCGATTATTTCAGGCGCGCTAGCGGGTAGAATGGGCGACTGAAGCCCTGCCTGTGGTCCTTGGGGGGACGCAGAGAAAACAAAAAGGAAACTGCGTGGAAAAACCGTGGCTGAACTCCTATCCGGACGGCGTACCGGAGTCTATTGAATCACCGCCATTCCGGTCGGTGCGCGACATGATCGAATTCCCGATGGCCGAATTCCCCGGCCGGCGGGCATTCACCTGCATGGGCAAGGCGCTGACCTACCGCGAGCTCGACCAGCTGTCGCTGCAGTTCGCCTGCTACCTGCAAAACGAACTGGGCCTGGTGAAGGGCGAGCGGGTTGCGATCATGATGCCCAACGTCCTGCAGTACCCGGTTGCCATGTGCGGTGCCTTCCGCGCGGGCCTCGTCGTGGTGAACGTAAACCCGCTTTACACCGCACGAGAGCTTAAGCATCAGCTCAAGGATTCCGGTGCGAAGGCCATCGTCATTGTCGAAAACTTTGCGCACACCCTGGCGGAAGTCATCGACGACACGAACGTCGAAAAGGTCATTCTCACCGGCGTCGGCGATCTGCTGGGCTTTCCCAAGTCGGTGCTTACCAATTTTGTGCTGCGGCACGTGCGCAAGCAGGTACCGCCGTATTCCTTCAGCGATTCCATCACCTTCAGGAAGGCGTTGGCCGCGGGCCGCGGAAAGACCTTGAAGCCAACCGAACTTGGCTTCGCCGACATTGCGTTCCTGCAGTACACCGGTGGAACCACCGGGGTTTCGAAGGGTGCAATGTTGTCGCACCGAAACATGGTCTCGAACGTCCACCAGGCCAAGGCCTGGCAGCTGGACGCCTACGACGGGCTGGAACAGGTTTGCGCCATCACCGCGTTGCCGCTCTACCACATCTTCTCGCTGCAGAGTAATTGCCTGTCGATGATGATGCAGGGCGGTGAGAACGTGTTGATTCCCAACCCGCGCGACTTCGACGGGTTCGTCGCAGAACTCGCCAACCACCGGTTCAATTACATCACCGGCGTTAACACGCTGTTCGCGGCCCTCCTGAACACACCGGGCTTCGACAAGCTCGACTTCAGTCATCTCCGCCTGACCATCGGCGGCGGCATGGCGGTGCAGGCCGCCGTATCTAAGCAGTGGTTCGACGTTACCGGCAAACACATCATGCAGGGCTACGGCCTGACCGAAACCTCGCCATCGGCCATCGTTACGCCGCTCGGCGAGACCGAGTTCACCGGCTCCATCGGCTTACCGATTCCATCGACCGACGTCATGATCTGTGACGACGACGGTAAGCCTCTGCCCATTGGTGAGATCGGTGAGATCTGCATCAAGGGACCCCAGGTGATGGAGGGCTACTGGCAGCGACCCGAAGAGACCGATAAGGTCATGCTTGACGGCGGCTGGTTGAGGACAGGCGACGTCGGGCGGATGGATGACAAGGGCTTTGTGTTCATCGAAGACCGCAAGAAGGACATGATCCTGGTCTCGGGCTTCAACGTTTACCCGAACGAGATTGAAGGTGTCGCCGTTGAGCTGGAAGGCGTGCTGGAGGCAGCAGCCATCGGCAAGCCGGACGAGAAGGCGGGCGAGGTCGTCAAGCTGTTCGTCGTAAAGAGTGACGATTCCATCACCGCAGAGGACATCATCCACTACTGCCGCGACAACCTCACCGGTTACAAGGTGCCCAAGGAGATCGAGTTCCGCGAGGACCTGCCGAAAACCAACGTCGGCAAGATTCTCAGGCGGGAGCTCAGAGACGAGCAGAGCTGATCGTTCGCGCTTCCTGGGGTTCTGTGAACGTCAGGGGTCGTTTCGCTCCGCTGGACGCTGATCCGCTGCCTGGGTCGATATGTCACTTCTCGGCTGCTTTCGCCGATCCTCGAACAGTTCGTAACTGCAGTGGCAGGTTTCCGCCGTGCAGCCCGGCAGCGGCAGCTCGGGAATCTCATCAGGAAAGAAGCGCTTGCCTTTCAACGCCTGAACCGGCGGACAGGGGGCGGCACTGTTTGGCTTGATTTCGACGCAGCGATAGGTGCTCGACAATGGTTCCACGCCATCGTCATGGAGAGTTTGTGCGTCCCGACTGCCGAACAGCTTGTCGATGATATCCATTTGACGTATCGCTCTTGATTCGCCATTCACGGTATCACCCGTTTATTGCAGAATCCTTGTTCTGCCTCTCAGATGACTCTGCGAACCGATGCACGTTTGGCCACGGTGATTCGCCTGACATAATGGCCATGCCCCCCGGAAAAGGACGTTTGCCGCATGCATAGAAAAGGCAGGACACCTAAGGATTATCGATTACCGGTTGCAGCTGCGATCGGCCTTCTGGCTGCGGCTTCAGTCGCTAATGCTGAATGCCTCACCGATCTGCGTGGGAATGTTTACTGCGGCGCCGGCCAGTGTCGTATCGACAAGGGCGGCAAGATATGGTGCTCGCGTCATTACGAGGGCGGCGCGCTCGTGACCATTGATGGACAGGTCCTGTGCGGCGTCGGCCTTTGCGCCAAAGACAAGTACGGACGGGTCTACTGCTCGAGTGAAATCGGCGGCGCCGTCGTGGTGGATCGCGAGGGCTTCGTTAACTGTTTCGGCCGCTGTGAGGGAGGCACGGTCGCGAACTGTGTGAGCGAAATCGGCGACAAGTCGCCGGAAACGCCACCGCGTTAAGCCGCATCAGCCCTCGTGGTAGCGCGGGCTGATCTCGTGTACCGCATCGACG
>CAZFVT010000376.1:0-3531 GCA_964522355.1 uncultured Woeseiaceae bacterium
CTGGTCCGAACTTTCGGTCGAGCCATTACCGGACCGGCAGTTCGAGCACCTGTCGTCAGCGGATCTTGTCAGCCGGCAGCTCGAGGAACTCTGGGCCGAAATCGGCGGTTCCGGTCACGATCTCGTGATTGCCGTTCCCGGGTACTTCTCGAACGAGCGCCTGGGCCTGCTGCTCGGCATCGCGGCGGATCTCGGTATCCCGGTCGCCGGCATGGTCGAGGGCCCGGTCGCAGCAACGCGCCGCGAGTATCAAAACGCGGTGCCGGTGCACATTGAGCTGGGCCTGCACTCTGCCACCCTGACTCGCATGGGGCAGTCCGGCGTTGCGAGTGCCGAGCGCACCGAGGTGCTTGACGACTGCGGTCTCTACGCCATGTACGACACCTGGCTGAGCGTCGTCGCCGAGGCCTTTGTCCAGCAGTCGCGTTTCGATCCGCTGCACGCCGCCGACACCGAGCAGATGCTCCTCGACCAGCTCGCGCGCTGGATGGCTGATGCCTCGCACCAGTCGAGCGTTGTGCTCGAGCTGAACTATGGCGGGCTGGATCACCGCGCCGAGGTCGAGACCCTGGCGCTGGTCAATGCCGTAGCGCCGATCTACCAGACAATCGCCAGTCGTCTTCGGGCACTGTTCCGGGCCGGCGATACACCCGCTCTTCAGGTCACTGACCGGGTTGCTCGTCTGCCGGGTCTGTCTGAACAGTTGAAGGCCAGGGTCGGTGGCGAGGTGTTCTCGCTCGAGGCGGGCGCCACGGCGCGCGGCGCGCTGGCTCGTTTGCGCGACGTATCGCCGGGCAGCGGCGCCGTCAGCCTTCGGCGCCAGCTGCCCTGGGACCAGGCTGCGTTCAGCGTCGATGCCGCCGTCTCTGAAGAGTCCTCAGCGGGTGCGCCTACGCACCTGCTGTTTCATCACACGGCTTACCCAATCGGCGACACGCCGCTGGTCCTCGGCTCGCAGCCGGGCGCGGGCGGCAACGGCGATGACCGGCCTGTTACCCTCGACGGAGAGATGCCCGGCTTGTCCCGGAGGCATTGCAGCCTGAGTATTTCGGGCGGTAAATGCGTGATCGAGGACCACAGCCGCTACGGCACCTTTTTGAACGGTTACCGCATCAGCGGGTCTACTGTCCTGCAGGTTGGAGATAATCTGCGGGTAGGCTCACCGGGCTTTGAGTTCCTGCTGATCACGACGGACGATTCGCATGGCGCGTAAAAGACGCAACATGGAAGTATTCAGCATGTCCTTCCTGGACTGCATGTCCTGCGGGTTTGGTGCGGTCATCCTGTTCTTCATGATCATTAACTCGCAGGTGCGCACGCCCACGGAATCGGATCCGCAGGATCTCCAGGGCGAGACCACCCGGCTCGAGTTCGAGATTCTCGAGTATCGCAAGAACCTGGTGCTGGCCCGTAACTCGATGGAAGAACTCGAGGAGGAACAGGCACGCGGTGAAGACCGAATTGCGGCCATCATCTCGCTGCTCGAAAAGCTCAAGGCGGAACTTGAGGAGCACGACGAGGAGTCCTTGGCCAAGATCGAGGCTGCCGAAAAGCTGAAGTCCGACATTGAGCGACTCGAGGAAGAGAAGAAACGCCTCCTGGCAATGGAGGAACGCATGGAGTCGGGCAGCCAGGTGCGCTCCTTCGTGGGCGAGGGCGATCGGCAGTACCTCACCGGTTTGAAGGTCGGCGGCGAACGTATCCTGGTGCTTGTCGACGCATCGGCCAGCATGCTCGATCGCAAGATCGTCAACGTCATTCGTCGCCGCAATATGGACGATCAAACCAAGCTGCGGTCGAGCAAGTGGCGGCAGGCGGTGGCCAGCGTCGACTGGCTGGCTGCGCAATTTCCGCCCGAAAGCCAGTTCCAGATGTACACCTTCAACAACGAACCGAAGCCGGTACTGCGGGGCACCGACGGTGTCTGGATTGACGTTGGCGAGGGCGATGAGCTGAATCGGGCGATTCGCACCTTGCGCCGAACGGTGCCGGAAAACGGCACCAACATGAAAGACGCCATTGACGTCATCAACCAGCTCAACCCCCGGCCTGACAACGTCATCATCCTGGTGGACGGTTTGCCGACGATGAACCAGCCGGAGGTTGAGCGTGGATTTGTGACCGGCCAGGAGCGACTGCGTTATCACTATGAGGCGGAGCAGCAGATTCCGCCGAGCATTCCGGTCAACGTGCTGTTGTATCCGATGGAAGGCGACTACAACGCGTCCATTGCGTACTGGCTGATGGCGTATCGGACCGGTGGATCATTCATGAGCATCAGCAAGGACTGGCCGTAAGCGGCGGTAGGGATCGATGGCGAAGAAGCGCAGAGAAGTCGAACAATTCAGCCTGTCCTTCCTGGACTGCATCTGTTGCGGGTTCGGTGCCATCGTCCTTCTGCTCGTGCTGTCCAAGATTTACGATCCGGTCATCGTCGAGAAGTCCGATGAGGATCTCGACCTCCTGATCGCCAAGCTGCAGGAGGAGTTGTTCGAGATTCGCGGAGAGTCGACCGTGGTTACCGAACAGCTCAAGAGCATCCAGGTAGAAACCACGGAAACGCGCATGACCCTGGCGAAGCTCCAGGAGGAGCTGAATTCCGTACAGGGGCGTTACGATCTGGTGATGTCGGATTCGCCGGCCCTCAATATCGACCTTGGACAGCTGCAGGCCGCGCGACAGGAGCTCACCGAGGAGATGCTAAGGCTGAACCCGACGTTCCGGCGCGCGCCCGATGATTCCATCGGCGGCATCCCGGTCGACAGCGAGTACATCATTTTCGTGATCGACACCTCCGGCAGCATGCAGCAGAAGTGGGACTGGGTTGAGCAAAAACTTGCCGAGGTGCTGGACGTTTATCCCACCGTCAAGGGTCTGCAGATCATGAACGACAACGGCCGCTTCATGTTCCAGCAGTACGGTCGCAGCTGGCTGCCCGACACACCGCAGCTTCGCCAGCAGATCAAGGCGACGATGCGACAGTGGGCGCCGTTCAGCGACTCCGATCCCTCCGACGGAATCTCGTACGCCATCCAGTCATTCTGGACGCCGGACAAGAAAATCAGCGTATACGTGTTCGGCGACGAGTTTCAGGGTGCGTCGATGGAAGCCGTCCTGCGCGACATCGACCGGATCAACAAGGAAGACGCCGAGGGTAACCGACTGGTGCGGATTCACGCCGTCGGTTTTCCCTACAACTTCGGCGGGCGGAGTATTCCGCAGAGTTCTCAGCGTTTCGCCGGCCTGATGCGCCTGCTTTGTGAACGAAATGGCGGGACTTTCGTCGCGCTGACGGAGCGCAATCGCTACTAGCTGCGTTACTCGTTCCGCAGGAACAGCGCCGGGTCGACCGGCGTGCCGTTCAGGTAGGTACTGAAATGCAGGTGCGCACCGGTGACGCGTCCGGTCGCGCCGACCAGGCCCAGCGTCTCACCCGCACTTACCGACTGACCCGTCTCGACATCGATACGGCTGAGGTGCAGGTAGGCCGTTACCAGGCCGCGGCCATGGTCGACTATCACCGTATTGCCG
>CAZFVT010000376.1:3541-3891 GCA_964522355.1 uncultured Woeseiaceae bacterium
TGAAGAAGAAATCGCCGGTGGCGGTGACGAGGCCCGCCAGCGGCGCGACAACCGGCGTACCCGTCGCGGCGGCGATGTCCATCCCGCTGTGCGGCCGTCTCGGCTCGCCGTTAAATACGCGGCGGAAGCCAAAGCTGTCGCTTTGACGTCCCGGAACGGGCGGAGAAAACGCAAAGGACTCGGGGTCCAGGTCACGGAACCCCTTTATGGCTTCATCGAGCACCTTGCGTTCCGCGACGATGCGTTCAACCTGGGCCGGATCAGGCTCGACGTACTTCCGCTCGACGGTAAGGCGCTGCTCGCGATAGCTGTAGGCATCAATTGCGACGGTCGTGGATTCACCGTCTATG
>CAZFVT010000377.1:0-3889 GCA_964522355.1 uncultured Woeseiaceae bacterium
CGAATCCCATCGTGCCCATGCTGCCAGAGGTGAGCCACAGTCTTGGTTCGCGATAGTCGAAGTACTGGGCAGCCCACATCTGGTGCTGACCGACACCGGTCGAGATAATCGCCTCTCCCCGGGTCAGCTCGTTGATCGCCTCGATGACCGCGTAGGGCTGGATCAGTTCGGACTCGCGATCGTAGTTCAGGCGGTGCTTGTCCTTGAGCGCGGCGATGTGGCTGTGCCAGTCGCCGAAATCCCTGTTGAATTTAATCCGCTCGCCATAGCCCAGAAGATCATCAAGATCGCGGGCCAGCAGGCCGACGTGATGCCAGTCGACGCGTTTGACTTTGCCGATCTCGGAGACGTCCACGTCAAAGTGCGCAATATGCTTGGCATTTGGCGCAAACCGCGCGGGATCGCCCGCAACGCGGTCATCGAACCGTGAGCCAATCGCGATAAGAAAGTCGCAGTCCTCGATCGCGTAGTTGGCGAAGGCCATGCCGTGCATGCCCAGCATATGCAGCGACAACGGATGCGTCGTGTCGCTGGCGCCCAGCGCCATCAGGGTGGTCGTCACCGGCAGGCCAAAGCGGTCAGCGAGGCGCCGCATCTGCTTGCTGGCGTTGCCATTGATTACGCCGCCGCCGGCGTAGATAAGCGGTCGTTCCGATTGCGCCAGCATCTTGTAGAAGCGCTCGCAGGCGTCGTCCGTCAGCCGGTTTTGGACCACGGCGTCCAGCCGGCTGCGATAGCCGGACAGCGCCAGCGTGCCGCCACCGGCAAACTCGCCTTCCCAGTTCTGGATATTCTTCGGGATATCGACCACGACCGGACCCGGCCGCCCGGTGCGCGCCAGCTCGAAGGCCGCCCGCATCGTCGCTTCCAGTCGCGTCGGGTCGGTCACCAGGAAAATATGCTTGGCGACTGCCCCCATGATCGCGGAGACAGGGGCTTCCTGGAAAGCATCGGTGCCAATCGCATGGGTGGGCACCTGGCCGCAGATGACGACCATGGGCACCGAGTCGGCCACGCAGTCACGCACCGGGGTTACCGTGTTGGTTGCCCCCGGACCCGAAGTCACCATAACCACGCCAACGTCGCCGCTGGCGCGCGCATAACCGGCAGCCATGAAGCCCGCACCCTGTTCGTTGGCAGGCACCACCAGCGGCATCGGATTGCTGCCGTCAGCACGGCGATTTTCATCGTTGTAGCGGAATACGGCGTCGTAAGTCGGTAATATCGCGCCGCCGGAATAGCCGAAGATCATTTCGACGCCTTCGTCCGCAAGCACCTGGACCACGATGTCGGCGCCCGTCATTGACTGGCCGGCACGTGGATGGGCTTCGTTCGAGCTTGCTGACAGGGACGTACTCATGACATTCGGGAAAACGTAAGTTGCGGATTTCTGGCGAGTGTTTACTAATTTATGCGGCATTGCAATACTCGGTAAACGACGCCCGGCGGGCTGACGCCACGCGGCGGCGGCCGATCAAACTGATTAAGAAAAGTCCTGAGGAATACCCATGCGCCACGTAATTTCCGTGTTGCTCGAGAACGAAGTTGGTGCGCTGACGCGCATGACCGGGCTGTTTTCGACGCGCGGCTACAACATTGATTCTCTGAACGTGGCGCCGACGGACGACCCGACCGTCTCTCGCGTAACTCTGGTGGTCTCGGGATCCGACGCGGCCATCGCCCAGCTCAATGCGCAGCTGGCGAAGCTCGTCGACGTCCTGAACATTCACGACATGACGCTCGGAGAGCACTTCGAGCGTGAGCTCGTCATCATCAAGATGAAGCTCGAGACCGGCGGGCTGGAGCGCGTTATCCGGCTCTGTCGCAAGTTCGACGCAGAACTGCTGGACGACGCGCAGATCAGCTGCACGGCGCAGCTGACCGGCCGGATTGCCGAGGTCGACGAGTTTATTGAAGAGGCGGCGAAGCTCGGCAAACTCCAGGCCGTCGCGCGCAGCGGTAGCGTGTCCGTATCAAAAGGTGAGGTGACGCTCTCGACCTACGCGCGTACGCAGCGCCTCACCGGCTAGCGGGCCAGCGTGGCCGGATCGTCTCTGGAGGCCCTCGGGCGCCTCGTCGTCAAGATCGGGTCGTCCCTGCTGGTTGACGCGGCGGGGGCATTCGACGGTCAGTCGCTCAGGCGGCTCGCAGAAGAAGTCGCCGCTCTTCGCAATCAGTCTCACGACGTTGTACTGGTGTCTTCCGGCGCGGTCGCGCTCGGCTGCCAGGTGCTCGGCATCGAGCGCCGGCGCGCCCGCCTCGACGAGCTGCAGGCGGCCGCCGCCGCGGGTCAGGTACAGCTTGTACTCGCCTGGCAGGAAGCGCTTGGTGAACACGGCATAGCGGCGGCGCAGGTCCTGCTGACTCCTGATGACTCCGAGAGCCGCCGGCGGTTTCTCAACGCGCAGGGAACCCTGAAGAAACTGCTCGAACTCGGAGCGATACCGGTCGTCAACGAGAATGATACGGTCGCCACCGACGAGCTGCGTTACGGTGACAACGACCGGCTGGCCGCACGCGTAGCGCAGATGGTCATGGCCGATGGGCTCGTGCTGCTGTCCGATGTCGATGGCTTGTACAGTGCTGACCCCCGGCAACCTGGCGCAACGCATATTGCCGAGGTTGCTCGCATCGATGATTCTATCGTCGCTATGGCGGGTGACGCCGGGTCCGAGCTTGGCAGCGGCGGCATGCGGACCAAAGTTGAGGCGGCCCGAATTGCCACCCACGCCGGCTGCACGACCTTTGTGGCGAACGGCCGCGCCGACAGACCGTTGTCCGGTCTCAGCGACGGCCTGAAACACACCGTTTTCCTCCCCGAGGGCACGCCGGCCGCAGCCCGCAAACAATGGCTTGCCGGCAGGCTCGAAGTCCGCGGAACTATTGAGGTCGATGACGGTGCGGCGCGCGCACTGGCAAAGGGCAGCAGCCTCCTGCCGGTCGGCGTCGCGGCTGTGAGCGGATCCTTCCGGCGCGGCGATGCGGTAGCGTTGGTGTCGTTGGCCGGCGTCGAGCTCGGCCGCGGCCTCGCGTGTTATGACAGCGAGGAGATGCAGGTCATCAGCGGCTGTCGTTCGGAAGAAATCGAAACGCGTCTTGGCTATCGGGGCCGCTCGGTGGCGGTACACCGTGATGACCTCGTCTACTTCAAGCGCTAAGCTTCAGCGTCTGAAACCACAATCGCGCCAGGAAAATGAGTAAAGCACTAAAGTCATCGACTGCAGACACTGACATTCCGGCCATCATGGACGCCATGGGCCGGTCGGCCGTTGCCGCGCGCCAGTCGCTGGCGCGCAGTTCCGGCGAAGACCGGAACGCGGCCCTGTTAGCAGCGGCGCAATCGCTCCGCGACCGCCGGGCTGTCATTATTGAGGCGAATGCGCTGGACATGGCGGCCGGCCGCGATAAGGGTCTTGGTGCGGCCATGCTCGATCGGCTCATGCTCGACGATGACCGCGTTGACGCCATGGCGAGCGGGCTCGAGACTATAGCGGCGATGCATGACCCGGTCGGCCGCGTGCTGGACCAGTGGGAGCGGCCGAACGGCTTGAGGATTCAGCGCGTCGCCGTGCCGCTGGGCGTCATCGGCATCATCTACGAGAGCCGACCCAACGTGACGGCCGATGCGGCCGGGCTTTGCATCAAGTCCGGCAACGCCGTCCTGCTTCGCGGCGGATCGGAGAGCTTTCATTCCAGCCGGGCGATCTACGACTGCCTCGTGTCAGGACTGGAATCGGCCGGTTTGCCGGCCGACAGCGTGCAGATGGTGCCAACGACCGACCGGGCGGCGGTGGGCTATCTGCTGTCGTCAATGGGCGATGTCCTCGACGTTGTCGTCCCACGTGGCGGCAAGCGCTTGATCGAGCGCGTGCAGGCGGAAGCAAGGGTG
>CAZFVT010000378.1:0-3858 GCA_964522355.1 uncultured Woeseiaceae bacterium
GGCCAGTGGGAAGGCAAGGAAATCGTGGGAATCCGGCTGAACTGGAACAAGCGCTACATCACCCTGGCGCCCGTCGCGACCGTGCTTGGGCTGGCCTTCAAGCTGAGCGATCCCGATCACCTCATCGGTGAGGTGGACGATTACGGCATTACCGCGGCACTGATTCCGACGGATTTGCCTGGCGTGGAGACCGGCCGGCGCCACAATCCGCTGACGATTCCTTTCCAGAACGGCCCGACAACCGGCAGGGACGTTTTTGTGCCGCTCGACTACATCATCGGCGGCCAGGAGATGGCCGGCAAGGGATGGAAGATGCTGGTGGAACTGCTGTCAGTCGGCCGCGCCATCACCCTGCCGTCAAGTGCTGCCGGCGGAGGCCAGGCAGCCGCATACGCATCCGGCGCCTATACCCAGATTCGCCGCCAGTTCAATCTGCCGGTCGCGAAGTTCGACGGCGTCGGCGAAGCGCTGGCACGCATTGCTGGCAACACCTACATCATGAACGCCGCAATCAGCGTTACCTCGGGCGCCATCGATCAGGGTGAAAAACCTGCCGTGCCCTCCGCGATTCTCAAGTACCACTGCACCGAGCTGGGCCGGAAAGTCGGCATCGATGCGATGGACGTCCACGGTGGCAAGGCCATCATGATGGGGCCGAACAACTATCTCGGCCGGAGCTATATGTCCGCGCCAATCGGTATCACTGTCGAGGGCGCCAACATTCTGACCCGCAGCCTGATCATCTTCGGTCAGGGCGCCATGCGCTGCCATCCCTTCGTGCTGCGCGAGCTGCATGCCGCCCAGGATGAGGACGAGAAGCGCGGTTTGGTCGAGTTTGACGACGCGCTGTTCTCCCACGTGGGTTACGCCATCAGCAACCTGGCACGTGCCTTTGTACTCGCCATGACCAACGGCAAGGCGGCGCAGGCGCCGCTCAACACGCCGACTTACCGCTACTATCAGCACATCAATCGATACAGTGCGGCTTTCGCCCTGGCCTCTGACTTCGCCATGCTGACCCTGGGCGGCAAGCTCAAGATCAAGGAGCTGCTTTCCGCACGGCTTGGTGACGTCCTGAGTTCCATCTACCTGGCCTCCACCGTGCTCAAGCACTTTGAGAACCAGGGCCGTCGCGCCTCCGATTTGCCGATGGTTGAATGGGCTGTCCGCTCATTGATGTACAACGCACAGGAGCAGCTGCACAGCTTCCTGAGGAACTTCCCGAATCGCCCGGTCGCGTTCTTCCTTCGCATGTTCATCTTCCCGCGCGGCCAGACCTATTCAGCACCCTCCGACGAGCTGTCGCGGAAAGTTGTTGAGGCGATTACCACCACGGGCGAAGCGCGAGAGCGGCTTAGCGAGCAGGCTTACACGGCTCTCGAGCCGGGCAACCCGCTCGGCCTGTTGCAGGAAGCGCTGGAACTGTCCGAGGCTTGCGCCCCGCTCGAGGATCGACTGAAGCAGGCACAGCGCGAAGGGCTTATTACCGCCGACTACCTTGGCCATCAGATCGACCAGGCGGAGAAAGCCGAGATTCTGAGCAAAGACGAAGCGAGCAGAATGCGCGACTACCTGACAAAAGTCGAAGCGCTGCTGGCGGTCGACGACTTTGCGCCCGGTGAGTTCATCGGGCGGAAACCCGTCGACGCTGGCGATGCGGCAAACGACGACAGCCGTCCGGCCACTCGTGCAGCCGCGCGTAAGAAGGCAACCGGCAAGAAGAAAACCAAGGCGGCGAAAAAGCCCGCCAGCAAGAAGACTCGCAAGAAGAAGGACGCGAAATCCTCCTCTGAATGACGGAGTCGACCGCCTTCCTGTATGAACTGACGCTGGAGGGCAGCGCCGATTCAGCCGCGGAACTGGAAGCATGGGTTTCCGGTTTTGTGAACGACGCGCGGCAGACGGCCGGCTTCGCGGGAGCCGACGTCTGGCCGCTGGACACGGTTGCAGACCGCGTTGGTCAGGTGGTGCAGGTTCGCTATTCGGGCGATGCCGGATGGCATGAGTTTCTTGACGACGGCCGGGTCAAACAAGAGCTGACCGAACTATTCGGCGAAGACGTTCACGCCGACAGCCGACGGCTTTCCGACGCGACGACGTTCGCAGCCGAAGCGTTAGAAGTGGCGAACTGCGCGAATTGCGGCGCGGTGCTTACCGGACAGTACTGCGGCCAGTGCGGGCAGCGCGCGAGTGGACGCCTGATCCGTTTTCCCGATCTCATTCGCGAGGCCTTCGGCGACCTTTTCGAACTCGACTCGCGCCTGTGGCGAACGCTGATTCCGCTGGCTGTCCGACCCGGCCAGCTCACCCGCGACTACCTGATGGGACGACGGGTGCGTTACATGCCGCCGTTTCGGATGTACCTGGTCTTGAGCCTGTTGTTCTTCATCGTCGCCTTCTTCAATCCGCGAGAACGTTTGCCGATCCTGTTCGAGGCCGGACCACCGGCAACCCAGGATCTGTCTGCCGAGCTTGAGCTGGCTCTCGAAGGCGAGAACGTCTGCGACGACATCGCCGATTTTGACCCAAACACGATGCCCGGCTGGCTGTCGAAGCGGCTGACAAGAGAGAGGCTTGTCGATGCCTGCGAAAATACGCTTGCCGAGGGCGAAACTGGTTTTCGTAGCCTCGGTAACCGCATGCTCGAGAACATTCCCGCCGGGCTCTTCGTGTTGCTCCCCGTGATGGCCTTCGTCCTTATGGCCATCCACCCGCTATCGGGGCGTTACTACGTCGAGCACCTGCTCTTCGTCCTGCACTTCCACTCATTTATCTTTCTCTTACTAACGATAGACTCGGCCCTGGCGCGCGCCGTGAACCCCGACGGCTGGACCGACAACGTGGCCGAGCTGGCGGTATTCGCTACGATCATCTATGTGCCTGTATACCTCTATAAGTCCCTGCGCCGCGTTTATGAGAGCGGTCATTTGGCGACTGCGCTGCGCCTGTTCGTGCTGACTAACAGTTACATCGTAGGGCTCGCTCTCATCGTTGCCATTTCGGCGTTGCTGGCGGCGTTCTCTGCCTGATCGCGGCGATTTGCCGCAGGGCAACACCTGCAGGATTATGCAACGCCGATGCGGCCCGCTTGAGCCACGCGCGTTACGGCTCTAGAATCCTCGAACAAGCCTCCGTTTCGAGCGGCAAAGAGAAGACAAGCACCTTCCACCATGAGCAGTAAACCCATAGGAATCAGCGGCCTGGCAACCTACGTGCCGCCGTACCGCGTGTGGCTGGAAGACTGGTGCGACTGGACGGGTAACCAGTGGCCAAAAATCCGCGAAGTCGTGGGCCGGAGCTTCCGCGTCCGAGGCCCTAACCACAGTGTCTACACCATGGCCGCCACGGCCGTTCTGCGGCTTATCGACCAATACGACGTTGACCCGTCACGGGTGACTTTTCTGGGCCTCGGCACCGAGTCGAGCACCGACAATTCGGCAGGCGCGATCATCATCAAGGGCATGGTCGACCAGGCACTGGAGAAGCGCGGCCAGCCGACGATTTCCCGCAGCTGTGAAGTTCCGGAGTTCAAGCACGCCTGCTTGGGCGGCGTCTACGGCATGAAGGGCGCCCTACGGCACCTCGCGCTCGACGGCGCTGGCGGTCAGGCGATTGTGGTCTGCGCCGACATCGCCGAGTATGCGCGCGGTTCAAGCGGCGAGCCGACCCAGGGGGCGGGCGCCGTGGCTATGCTGCTGGAAGAGAACCCGAAGATCGCCGAGGTCGACCTGACTCAGGCCGGGCTTGCCTCCGCCTACCGGATCATGGACTTCAGAAAGCCCATGCTGCGTTTCTGCGGTCAGGACCGCAGCGAAAGCCACCAGGTACAGGACTTCCCGGTTTTCAACGGCAAGTATT
>CAZFVT010000379.1:0-3834 GCA_964522355.1 uncultured Woeseiaceae bacterium
ATCAGACAATCTCCGACTGCAGCTGAACGTCGAGAACCTGTTCGACGAGGACTACTTCCCGGACGCGCACAGCAACGACAACATCACGACGGGTCGACCGCTGAACGCGCGCCTGTCGGCGGTTCTCAACTTCTAGCAATCTGGCAAGCCTGATGCCCTGATCCGTGGTCGCCCCTGCCCCTGGAGATCGCGGATCAGGGTTGCTCGGGCACCAGGATCCCCCTCCTCTCAGCGGCTGCTGAGCGCAGCTTGTCCCGCATTGGCAGACCGAACAGCGGCCGAAGAACGGGCGTCCGCCGAATGACGAGCTCATAGCCGAGCGCACAACCGCCGATGGTCAGCGCGGTCACCAACAGCGGCTCAACGACCGGTCCCAGCGCCAGTCTGGATAGCTCGTAGCCGGCAACCACCGTGATGGTCTGATGCAGGATGTACCAGGGAAAAACGGCGTCGGTGGCGTAGCGCAATCGGGGCAATGGACGGTTCAACGCGTGATGCGCCCAGGCGAACAGGGTCAGAATCCACAGCCAGCGATTCGAGTAGCTCGCGAGCATCTCCAGATGTCCTACCAACCCGGTCGCGTCGTCGCCCATCATCCCGAGAATGCGGAACAGCGCGTAGGCCATCACGGCCGCCATTAACAAAGGCGTCCGCAGCCGTTTCAGTTCCGCCCAAAAAGCCGGCGCCCGGCCGATCATGTAGCCGTAAAGAAACAACGTGCCGTACATGGCGTGGGCATAGCCGTCGCCGATCAGGCTGTGATTAATGTAGGGAAAGGACGGGTAGACAAACACGCCATACAGGTAGAGCGGAACGACCGGAACCAGTACCAACCAGGGTCCGCGCAAGGCCTGGAAGGCCTGTCGCAGGCGCGCTCCGGGCCCATCGAGAAAGGCCGCTATCGGGATCAGCAGCAGCGTGTAGAGCAGGACGTACGGCAGGTACCACAGGTGGTTCCAGGTCCAGGTCGCGATGTTCTCGCCGATCCAGGCCTCGCCCGGAAAATCCTGCATCGTCAGGTAACGCTGCATGAAGTCGATGAAGCCCGGCTCGATCACACCCTTCGAAAGCGCCTCGTAGTAGGGCTGCGGCGCAACGACGAAGGCCATACCGAAGACCAGCGGCACACCGAGACGGAAAACCCGGCGACCGGCGAGCTTGAGGCCTGAGTAACGCCCCCACACGAAGCTCACGGCAAGCCCGGAGATGACAAACAGCAGCGACATGCGCCACTGGTTCACGAAGGACATGGGGATCTTTAGCCACACGGCCTGGTATGCAGACTTGATGTGCCAGCCCCAGTCCGCAACGTAGAACATGCCGACGTGATAGAGAATCAGCAGGCAGAAGGCGAGCACCCGCAGGGCATCGATGTCGTAGCGGCGACCCTCGCTGGCCGTCGAAATGATTGCGCCGTTTTTGGTCATGATCAGTCTCCTCGGAAGACCTGAATAGTCTCCTTCGGTACCGGCGCTAGCGACGCGTAAGGGACTGATTGCGCGAGTTTTGTGACGAACGGCGGCGATTCGTGACGAACGGTTGGCCTGAACGTTGGGTTTTCGCCGCTGCGCGGTAGGATGAGGACATGAACCTGGAGCGATATCTGGCGCACAGGCGTCGCTGGGAGACGGTCATCGTCCTCGCCGTCTTCCTGATTGTGTTTGTCGCCAGCCTCGGCGAGGCCTGGCTGGAGCACCGCAGTCGAGGTAGCCTGAACCCCTTCCTTGAGCCACTCCTGCTCGAGGTAACGAGCTTCCTCGCCCTTCTCGGTCTGTATCCGTTGCTGCTCGCCTTCGACCGCCGTTACCCACTGGCAAAGCAGCACATCATGAGAAGCGTGGCGGCGCATTTTGTCGGCAGCCTGGTGTTCTCCGTGCTGCATGTCGTGCTGATGTACTGGATGCGGGTTGTGGCGTTTCGACTGGCCGACTGGCCCACGGCCTATCACTGGACCGACTGGACCGCGCAGCTGCTCTATGAATATACGAAGGACCTCAGAACCTACCTCGCGATTCTTGCGCTGACCTACCTGTATCGATTCATACTCAGACGAACTCAGGGCGAGGCAGGCTTCGTCGATGAAGCGACAGATGAACAGGAGTCGGCGGCCAGTGACCGATTCCTGGTCAAAAAGCTGGGTCGTGAGTTTCTCGTCAGGATCGACGAGATCGACTGGATCGAGTCCTGCGGCAACTACGTCAACCTGCACGTCGGCAGCAAGGTCTACCCGTTGCGTGACACGATGACGAACATCAGCGCGAGACTCGCCGAACGCGGTTTTCTTCGCGTTCACCGCACGGCGATCGTTAACCTGGACCGCGTTTCTGAAATCGTGCCCTTCGATACCGGCGACGGCCAGATCCGGCTGAGCGATGAAACGGTAGTGCCGGTCAGCCGTCGGTTCCGGCAGGAGCTTCGTGCGCAGTTGCACTAGCGCCTCGTCGAGAACCGCCAAATCGGACAAATGGCAATCCCGCCGCCGCCTGTGCCAGAATCGCAGCAACCGCCGTCACATAGAATGTCTGCAGACGCCATGAAGACTCGCGCTACTATCATTATCCTTGCACTCCTGTTTGGTGCCAGTGCTCTCGCTCAGAACGCGCTCGAACTCACCGCTCGCGAAGTCGTACCGGGCATGTATGCGCTGGTCAGTGCCGATCAGCAGTTTGTCGGTGGAACCATGGCGCTCATGTCCGGTGACGATGGCCAGGTGCTCATCGACGGCGGCATAGCGGAGGTGACAGATGCGCTGCTGGCGGCTATCGAAGACATGGTTGGTGATCCGGTTGACCTGTTGATAAACACCCATGTTCACGGCGACCACACCGGCAGCAACGCGGCGCTGCACGAGGCAGGGGCAACCATCATCGCCCACGAGAACATTCGCGGGCGGCTGATGGACGACGGCTCGCCGGCCGCCGCATTGCCAACAATCACCTACGACAATGGCGTGACGCTTTACAAGAACGGCTTCACCCTGCAGGTGATCCACGTCGAGAATGCGCACACTGACGGCGACTCGATCATCTACTTTCCGGACGTGAACGTCATTCACGCCGGCGACGTTTTGTTTAACGGCATCTTTCCTTTCATTGATACGGCAAACGGCGGCAGCGTCGATGGCTACCTGGCCGCTATGAGCAAGATCATCGCGATTGCCGATGACGAGACGCAGATCATCGCCGGCCACGGCGCGGAAATCGCAAGCCGCGCCGACGTTCAGGCGGCACAGCGGATGATCACCGAGGCCCGTTCGCTGGTTCAGCCGCTGGTCGAGGCGGGCCTGACAGAAGATGAGGCCGTTTCACGAGATCCGCTTGCCCCTCTGAGTGAGTGGAACTGGGACTTTATCGATGCCGACCGTATGACCCGGCAGATGTATCAATCGCTATAGTAATTTGAATTTCTATCAATCGACCGCCAAGAGTCGACGAAACCAGAATTAACAGATGGGGGTAAGCCATGGCTGAAGCCGAGGCCGTCAAGACGAGCGGCGTGCAGCGCGCGCTCGATGCCGTTGAACGAATTGGGAACAAACTGCCGGATCCCGCGGCCCTGTTCATCGGCCTGCTATTTATAGTCTGGATCTGCTCGTGGCTGTTTTCCTACATCGACTATGCCGTCATCGACCCGCGCAGCGGCGAGAAACTCGTCGTCATCAACCAGCTGTCCGGCGAGAACTTCGTACTGTTTATGACGCGGATGGTGAACAACTTCGTCACATTCGGGCCTGTCGGAACGGTGCTCGTCGCTATGCTCGGTATCGGCGTCGCGGAACACTCCGGATACATCAATGCCGGCATTCGCTCGCTGATGGCCGTGACTTCCAAACAC
>CAZFVT010000380.1:0-3829 GCA_964522355.1 uncultured Woeseiaceae bacterium
GCGGCGAACAACAACGTCATTCTGCCGATCGGCGATATCGGTACGCCGAACTAGCCGCCCGCGGCAGAACATCGCCATTCTCGGTGCGCTACGGTCGTCGGACCGGGGTACCGGTGAAGCGTAGATCCCTGGGCCCGCCGTAGCGGCCCGCGGCCCCTCCACCAGGGCGCTGCTCAAGCGCCGTCCGCTCGCCGTTGGTTAGTCCAATTGAGCTGCCCTCCATTTGACAAAACCAACACAGGACCTCGTCCGAACAAAGCGCGGCGGGTGAAGTCCGGAAAAATTGGTCTTACCAATTACTAACAAAAGGTAGTTACAAACGGTTGTACGATCATTCTTAGATTGGTAGGGTTTTCTCCATGTCGGGGCAACCCGGCTGTGCTCGACGAATCCGGGGGGAAGCGAGAAAAGGTTGTCGCCAAACGACCTCGCCAGCTGCGCCCCGTCAGCGTTTCTCGATTGCGCTACCAGTCAGAAAAACAATGGCCGAGCCCGGATCTTTCAAGCCCTGGCAGCCGACGAGCTTCACTACGAGATTGGTTCCGTCGCTGTTGCGCTAAAAAGACTGAGCAACAGGTCTTCGTCGAGTAAACAGAGGTCACATCAACCCGGGGGGGCGAAATGCGTACAAGGCTGGCACTGATTCGAGTTGCAATCAGGCATGCTGTGACGCGTTTACGAAAGCTTCGTAGCGCCGTTCGTGCGTTCGAATCACTCAACCCCTCCCGCTCGACGATTGCATTGGCTTCGTCGCAGGCCCCGGGTTCCGAATGGCGGGGCACAAAGACACCGAGAGCGCAGTCGCCGAAGGCGGGCTGGCCAATGTTCACGACAGGTTTGACAGGGGAGTTCAGCGGAATGAATCAGAGGGTCCTAACTAGTATCGCGCTGCTTGCGACGATCGTCGGCTGCAGCAGCGATAGAGACAACATCCCGCTGGTTGCAGACTCAAACGGGGTTGCGAGCATCAGCGGTGATGCCGTTGTCGGCGCCACGGTCTCGGCTTCAATATCGGATCCTGACGGTGTGCAGGCTGGCAGCGAGAGCTATCAGTGGTACTCGAACGGTGATCAGATCGATGGCGCAACCGCGTCGTCATACACGCTAACCGCGAACGAAGGCGGCGAGTCCGTTACCGTCGTCGCCAGGTACACCGACAATGCCGCGCTGCGAGAGACCGTCCAGTCTGCGGCTGTTGATATCCAGGCTGCCTTCAGCCTTTCTGCGGACTACGTGCACGGGTTTGTGGACGGCGCCGTGTGCGAGATTTCTGCGGTCGATGAAAGTGGGGCTGCGGTAAGCCCGGCATTGGCTTCCGGCACCACCGCCGGCGGCCTCGTCAGTTTCGGAGACCTGGTGCCGGTGGACGGCACTGCGCTGATTTCCTGCACGGGTGGAACCTACACCGACGAGGCGACCGGTGCCGTACTCGACGCACCTCCGACCCGGGCAGTCGTCAACGTTGTCGAGAACCAGGTCTTCACCGTTTCACCCCTGACCGAAATCGCGACCCAGCTGGCAGAAGCGGCGGGTGACCTGAACACCGCAATCTCCACTTACAACGCCTTCGTCGGCACTAACTTCGGCATCACGGACGGCGAAGTCGACGACATTACGACCATAGAGCCGACGAACCTGATGATGGTCGCGGCCGATGACGACGAGCCGGGAAGGTACGCGACGGCGATTGCGCTGATCTCACAGCTGGACGCCAATGATGCCGGCGC
The DNA here is from genome assembly GCA_964522355.1 of uncultured Woeseiaceae bacterium. GTDB lineage: Bacteria > Pseudomonadota > Gammaproteobacteria > Steroidobacterales > Woeseiaceae > JBFGFX01. The sequence goes on from CAZFVT010000380.1 coordinate 1,728, forward strand.
CACAGCCGGAGAGGTCATAGCAAGCCTCGGCACCGATCTGGCTGACGGCACCTTCTCTCAGGCCACCGTTGATGATTTCAACGCGGCGGTCACCGACCTCGGGAGCTCCCCGATTGCCGGCAATTTGAACAGCGACGCTACGCAGGTCGTGCAGGATGCTATTAACAACGAACCACAGCCGGCCGAATTTGACGGGCTGAACGCAACGGTGCCGAACGATCAATCCGAGCCGCTCACCGGCATGGTTATCGTCACTGATGTGAACTTCAGCGAAGACCGGGTGGTTGCCCAGACTGACGTCGCGACGCTCTACGGTGTCTTCAGCATCCAGGAGAGCGGCGACTGGACCTATGCGCTCGATACCGCCAATGAAACGGTTGCCGGGCTTGAGGTTGGTGAGTCTGTCAACGATACGATCGGACTCACATCCATCGATGGCACAACGGCTGACCTGGTCATTCGAGTGACCGCACTCACCCAGGTAGCGGAGATTCGTAACACGATTAACGGCGATACGGGCGAGCTCCGACTCGAGCTCGATCCGCACCAGCTGCAGGGAAGGCTCACTTTCTCGTTCCTGAAAACGGAAGCGCTTGCGGACGACGGCAATCAGAAGGACGCCTATATCACGCTGTATGGTTCCTCCGGCAGCAGCTCGGAGTCCCTCGTTGACCTGCGCATCCAGGGTGAGGCGACCGAAGACGATGGCAGCATCCGGGAACCGCGCTTCCTGGTTCGCAATACCGACAACGCGGCCTATCCAGGCGGCATCATCGAAGCCCCGTTCACGCCTAACGAGTGGTACGACATCGAGATCCTCTGGGATATGTCGCAGGCCAACCAGATTACGATTCTCATCAATGGAGAAGTGCTAAGCGGTGGTCCGTTCTCGACGGCGGCGGTTGTCGACTCCGACTTTACGGACCTGAACCAGTGGTTCAGCGAGGGCGTGGAACGCGTGCAATGGCGCTTTGGCGACAACGGCACCACCATTCCGTTCGGCTCTTATTTTGTCGACAACGCGGTCATCTACCCCGATCCGACCTCGACCGTGCCGGTGTTCCAGGACGATTTCGAGAGCTACGACGTCGGCTTCGGCTTCCCGAGTCTTGAGTCGCCCTACAACCTGTCGATTGATACGACCGTCGCCGTGTTCGATCGTGGCAGCGAGCCGGAAAACACGCCGGCTGCCTTCTTCAACCTGACCGGAGCGATCAGCAGCGACAGCAACGAAGTACTTATGGACACGGTCACGGTCCTCGACCCCGATCCGGGCGAGGATATGATCGTCGCTCAGTCCTCTTCGGCGACGGAGTACGGCACGTTCTCCATCCAGGCGTCCGGCGACTGGCAGTACACGCTCGACATGATGAACCCGGATATCGTCGCTCTGCCGCCGGGTGAAACGGTTGTGGATACGATTCCCATCGCGTCTGTTGACGGCACGACGGCCAATGTCTCGATCTCGATCAGAGCGCCCGTCGCATTGCCCTCCGGCCTGCAGGCAGCCGTCATCCGCGACACGGACAACAACGACACGGGCGAGCTGAGATACGACATTTCGACGCAGCTTTCCGGTCGCCTGGAAGTGACCTACGACCGGACGGCAACGGGCTCGGATGCGTTCATCGCGCTGCTCAACTCCAGCGGCAGCACAAGCTCTGAGCGCTCGATCCTTGATATGCGCATCAAGACTGACTCTTATGAATTCCGAGATCAGTCGTTCCCGATAACGCCCGGATTGGTGCCGACGCCAGGCACCCTGCAGACCGTGATCGTCACCTGGGATGCGCCGGATGCGGCAACCCCACCGACCGTAACGGTCACCGTGGACGGCGTGAATGTGGTCGATGGCGGCGTGTCCTTTACCTCCGGCGCCAATGCGCTTGGCGGTGTCGAGCGTGTGCAGTTCCGGTTCGGGTCTGGCTCTGCAATCACAGATCCGACGAACACCTTCACGATCGAGCGCTGGGAAGTGTTCAGCGACACGGCCGGCACCACGTCCGTGTTCGCCGATGACTTCTCGGGCTACACCGTCGGCAATTCGCTGGATCCGAATGCCGTGGCTGTCCCGCCGGAAACGGTTGATCCAGTCATTGAGC
>CAZFVT010000381.1:0-3827 GCA_964522355.1 uncultured Woeseiaceae bacterium
GGTCGCATCGTAATATCGAGCTTTCGAGAGAGCGTATTTTTTCAGCAGTTCTATAGCTCGAAGGCTGGGAGCCGCGCGCCGCCTGGGACGACTTCAAGATCGGCTTAAAGCACGGCCGCGAGTTCGAGAAGATCGCGATACTCGGCAACCGGCGCTGGCAGGAAATGGCAGCAAAGGTCGGCTCCTGGTTTATCTCGGGAGAGGCGAAGTTCTTCCAGGACAGCGCAGAGGCGCATGTCTGGCTGAACGAAGACTAGCCAAGGGTTACCAGTGACCGATTCGGCCATGGCCTACGAGGCGCACGCCCGGGCCTTCCTGGATGTCCGCGACAGGTCGGATATCGGCGTCTCGGTCGTCGAGCGCTGGGCGCAATCCCTGCCGCCGGGGACGGAGACCCTCGATGTCGCCTGCGGCGGTGGCCTGCCGGTGACAAAGGCACTCGTCGATGCGGGTCTGAAGGTATGGGCAACCGATGCCTCGCCGACGATGATCCGCGAGTTTCACGAACGATTTCCCGACCTGCCCGCTGCCTGCGAACGCATCCAGGACGGCGCCTGCTTCAACCGCCGCTTCGGGGCGCTGATCGCGGTTGGCCTCGTTTTCCTGCTCGACGAAGCCGACCAGCGAGGGTTTATTGCCAGGGCCTCGGCGCTGCTCGAGGCGGGAGGTCGTTTCCTGTTCTCCGCGCCGGTGGAAGCCGGCACCTGGGCAGACCTGACGACCGGGATCGAGAGCCTGTCCCTCGGCCGCGAGGTCTATGAGGCGCTCCTCGATCAAGCCGGCTTCCGGTTGGTCGAATGCTATACGGACGAAGGCAACGGCAACTACTATGCCCTTGAGCTCCGGTGAAAGCGTTCTCGCTATTGAAATACCTGTTACGGTCGCGGCATGGATGAGTTTGAGTACCTGATCGCTCTCGTTAGCGTTATCGCCGGCCTTGGTATAACCCGGGCACTTTCCGGGTCTGCGCGGCTGCTCAATGCACGTCGGGAGATCGCTTTCTCCTGGATACCCGTGTGCTGGACTGTCAGTGTGTTGCTGTGGATGGTCGCCTTCTGGTGGTTCACATTCCTGCTTTCGCAGCTCGATAGCTGGTCGCCGTGGCTGCACGTTTTCATCCTGATCTACGCGTCTGCCCTGTATTTCCTGCTGGCGCTGCTTCATCCGGAGCGCGTCGACGAGGGGCACGACATGCTGGCGCACTTCCTGGGCAACCGGAAGGTGTTTTTCGGCGCTCTGTTCACCCTCGCCGTGATCGATATCGCCGACGCCCTCATCAAACTGCAGCTTGGACTCATGCTGCCGGCCATGCTCAGCTATGTATCTTTCATGGTTCTCTGGCTGGGGCTGAGTATCGCCTGTCTGCTGTCCGAGAATCGTGCTCTGCACCGGTTTGCCGCCGGCGCATTTCTTTTCGCCGTCATGGCCTGGCTGAGTTTTTCGCTTGAGGGAATTTTCTCAGCGTTCGACAGAGCCGCCTGACGCTCTTTCATCACGCGCATCGGCAAATCGGAGGTCTTACCCTGCAAATTCTTCGAGCAGGACCGGATAACCCGGAAACTCTAAGGCAGCTGAACACCCTGTTCGGCGAGGCCTTCGACGAGCGCGAGACTTATACGGGCAGGCCGCCCGACGACGAGTATATTCTTCGGCTACTGTCGAACGACGCCTTCATCGCCCTGGCAGCGATGGACGGCGAAACCATTGTCGGTGGCCTCGTGGCCTACGAGCTGCCCAAGTTTGAGCAGTCCAGAAGCGAGCTCTACATCTACGATCTGGCCGTCCGGGAGTCGCATCGCCGTCAGGGCGTCGCGACGGCACTCATCGAGCATCTGCAAACCATCGCCCGCGAGCGGGGTGCCTGGGTGATCTTCGTCCAGGCCGACACGGGCGAAGAGGACGCCGCCGCGATCGCGCTTTACGAGAAGCTCGGCGAGCGCGAGGAGGTGCTGCACTTCGACATCCCGGTTTCGCCGGGCGACGGGAGATAAGGTCGGCCCGGGCTGGGGTTCGCTACGCCGCCGGTGCCTTCTTTGCCTTCCTGGCAACTATAGCGTCGGCAAACCCGTGGTTCTTGTCGCGATGCCCGGCTTCGTCCTCACGTACGGCGATGACAACGTCACGCAGGCGGGCGTTGGCCGGCAGGTTCCAGTAGTCGATCGCGATCTGCGGTGCCGGATCGTTCGGCAGCCGACCGGCGTCGATTTCAGCCAGGTAGTCCGTATAGCTGCGTACCGCCTCTTCCTCGAAGTAACCGACGATGCGGTGCGCCGTCTTCGGCGCGAACAGGTAGATAAAGAAGTAGACGTTATAGAAGATTGCCTGGGTCACCATGATCAGGCCACGCTCGAACGTGCTGGGCTGGGCGATATGAACGAACGTCATCAGATGCATGCGTTCGTTTTCGGCTTCATCCAGGAGTTCGCGAACCCAGCCCTGATCGTCACGAATATGCCGCAGCGCCTTCAGGTGCTGCAGCAGGCCGCCGACCATGCCGGGCACCGCGGCGACCGTCTCGAGTACGACGGCCCGATGCCCGTAGCGGGTGCGGAAAAAGGCGTCGGCGAAAAAGCGCAAAGCCTTGCAGAACCCGAGGGCGACCCGATCGCTGATCGTTCGCGGTGCATAGTGTTCCTGGCTGGACATCGATCGCCTCCTGGCGCGTGACTTCCGTTACGTAAAGTCCCGATTCCGCCCCTCATTCTCGGCGGAATCTTACTGACTTCACTACCTGATCTCTGCACGCAGGGCGCAAAAACAAGTCAAATCATCATCGAATTATCAGCGTGAATTATTCGGCTTTGCCGAACCGTTCTTGAGTCCCGAACTCCGGGGTTGGCCGGCGGTTCTAGCTGCCGCGTCGCGGGGGCGTCACCTGGCAGCTACGGCACCAGAAAGTACCTCGATGGTGCTTGCCCAAACGTCGGGCTTCGATGCGCCCGTCGCAGCGCAAACAGGGCAGGCCGGTGCGGCCATACACCCAAAGGCGACCTGCGCCGTCGCTTTCAAAGCGGGTTACGCGCTTGCCGCCGCCGAGGTTTTTTCGCAGCAGCTTGCCGGCAAGATCGAAGCATCGAGCGAGGCTGCCATCGGGCATGTCGCTCAGCCGTGTCTGCGGCAGCCAGCCTTCGATGAACAGCACCTCGGACTTGTAGACGTTGCCGATGCCGGAGGCGATACGCTGGTCGAGCAGGGCATCGGCGACGAGCTCGTCGCCGTCAAGGATATGCCGTGCGCGTCGCTCCAGTTCGACCGCATCGTACTCTTCGCTGATAAGGTCGGGTCCGAGCCGGCTGTCGAGAACCCGGTCGCGGATGCCGGCGGCTGACACCACTTCCACTTCCTTGGCGTTGAAACAGACGTAGGTCGTCTCGGGGGTTTCAAGAACCAGCGACGCCTGCGACTTCGGTTTTTTCCAGCTGGCGCCCGGCGGATAGAAATGCCAGGAGCCGTACATGCCGAGGTGGCTACGCAGGGCCGTGTCGTTGTCCAGGTCGATGAAGAGGTGTTTGCCAAGCGCGCGCACGCTGCTGACCTTGCGGCCGGAGCAGTCGTGTGAACCCACCGGGTCCGAGAAGCGGACCGCTTTAAGCGGCTGACCGCTCAACCTCGGCTTCAGCCAGTTGGCGATCTTGTGGATCGTATCCCCTTCAGGCATTGCCCGATCCCGTGCTGCGGGTGGCATCGGCCTCTTCGCCGAGATCAATCAGTCCGCGATAGTCGTTCGCGAAGCCCAGTCGTTTGAGATGGCTAAGCAGGGGAGATTCGTTAACCGACACGCCGTCGATCTTCTCGATGACCAGCATGCCGCGCGAGGTGCCTCGCGG
>CAZFVT010000382.1:0-3815 GCA_964522355.1 uncultured Woeseiaceae bacterium
AGCAATACTACGTCAATACGCTCGTCGTCCTTGGCAAAACGCAGGGCGTCGACGATATCTTCCACGCGTGTTTGTCGTGGTGCCGAGTCCTCTACCAGTTCCTCCAAAGCCCGATCGAAAGGATCGCCTTCAAGCTCCTCGACAAGCGTCCCCGCCGGCGCCAGTACCAGCGCAGCCGATGTCGGCAATGGCGAAGGTGTTGGCGTCAATGCGCCGCCGATCAGCGAAAACAGCATCAGCAGAACCAGAAGGTGAAGAACCTTACGGAGACCGTCCACGGCCCTCCACAGGATTCTGAAGACGCTACCGATCGCTTTGAATGCACTCACAACTCTTCTCCGTCGACCAATCCGTTAGCGACCAAGGCGCGTGCCGCGGGCCGTGGCTTCAAGCAGGGGAAGCGTGTAGCTGATTCGATAGAGGCGCCCCGCATGATCGTCGCTGACCAGCAGCGAACCGTCTTCCAGTTCGAGCACGTCGACCGGTCGCCCGGACACCTCCTCATCCTGCAGCCAACCTTCGGCGAACACCTCGTAGCCGTTTGCTCGGCCGTTGGCTATCGTGACCCGCGAAATTCGGTAACCAATACGTTTGGATCGGTTCCATGAACCGTGTTCGGCAATGAAGACCGACCCACGATAGTCATCAGGGAACATCTGACCGTCGTAGATGGCAAGACCGAGCGGTGCAACGTGGGGCCCGAGTTGCTGCGCGGGCGCCTCAAACTCGGCGCAGGACCGCTGCTCGCCAAACTCCGGGTCTGAGACGTCGCCGCCGTGGCAGAACGGGAAGCCAAAGTGCAGGCCCGACGTGCCGGCGATGTTCAACTCACCCGGCGGTGTGTCGTCACCCAGCATGTCTCGACCATTATCGGTAAACCAGAGCTCGCCGGTAGACGGATGAAAGGTCAGGCCGACCGAGTTCCGCACGCCAAAGGCAAAAGTCTCCTTATCGGTACCATCGAGGTTCATGCGTTGAATCTCGCCGAAGCCTTCCCGATCACACACGTTGCACGGCGCGCCGATGCTCATGTAGAGCTGCTCATCCGGGCCGATCTTGATATAGCGCCAGCCATGATGGCGTTCGCCCGGAAAAGACTCGTCGACGACCTCAAAGGGCGCAGATTCCTGCAGGTTGGATTCAATAGCCGGAAAGCGCAGCAGCCGCTCGGTTTCAGCGACGTAAAGGTCGCCGTTGTGATAATCAATACCGTTCGGTGTACGCAGGTCTTCGGCCAGTGCGATGACTTCCCTGGCGCCCGTCTCATCGCTGCGAATAGCAAAGACCCGGCCATCGCTCCGGGTAGACACAAAAACCGTGCCCTCGCTTCCGAGCGCCAGCGAACGGGCGTTTGGGACGTTGTCAGCAAATACTTCGATCGAGAACCCGTCCGGCAGCCTGATGTCGGGCGGCGCCGTGTTGGGCTGGGCATTGCAGGCGATAGGCAGGGCTGCAAGGGTCATTGCAACAGGCAGAAGTCGGAGTTTTCTTGGCTTCATGGTTTTCCGTAACGGTTCAAGGCTCAGCCCGACAAAAACGCGAGGGACAGGTCGGGCCAGAAGGTAATGACAATGACAGACGCCATCAGGATCAGCAGGAACGGCAGCGTCGCCAGGTAGACCTGCATGATCGGCTTGTCGAAACGATAGCTGGCGATAAACAGATTCAGCCCCACCGGAGGCGTCAGGTAGCCGAGTTGCATGGCGGCGAGAAACACGATGCCCAGGTGGATCGCGTTAACGTCATACTGCGCAGCGATGGGCAGAATCAGCGGCACAACCAGCACAATCGCCGCGAAGATGTCGAGAATCGCTCCAAGCGCGAGAAGAAACAGCAACAGCAGCCAGAGAAAGCTCGTCTGGCTCTCGACGTACTCAGCAACGAACGCCAGCAGCGTCTGCGGAACCTGGGCATCGATCATGTAGTTGGTCGACGCCAGCGACACGCCGAGAATAATCAGGATCCCGCCTACCAGCAGCATGGACTCCCTCATCACCCTCGGCAGTTCACGCAGGGGTACCTCACGCAGGATGAACACCTCGGCGATCAAGACGTACAGCGCCGTGATGGCCGCGGCTTCAGAAACGGCGAAGAATCCTGAGTAGATTCCTCCGAGCACAACCACCGGCAACGGGATTTCCCAGCGAGATTCGTAGAGCGCCCCACCCAGCTCCTTGAGCGAGAAAGGCCGCAGCGCCTTTTCATTGCGCCGCCCAACCCAGAGGCTGTACACCGCCAGCATCATCAGCATCAGAATGCCGGGCAAAATGCCGGCGCGAAACAGGTCGTCGATGGACTCCTCGGCCACGACGCCATAGAGAATCAAAGGCAATGAAGGGGCAAACAGGAGACCCAGGCTGCCGGAGGTCGTGACGAGACCCAGGTTGAAGTTCTCCGGATACTGATCCTGCCTGAGCGCCGGATAGAGAATGGCACCAAGTGCGATGATGGTAACGCCAGACGCCCCTGTGAACGCGGTGAACAGCGCGCAGGCTCCCAGCGCGACCAGCGCCAGCCCCCCGGGCATCCAGCCGAGCATGGCACCGCTCAACCGTACCAGGCGGCTGGGCGCGTTACTCTCGCTAAGCAGGTAGCCAGCGAACGTGAACAGGGGAATCGCAGACAGAAACGGCATCTGCGCAATGCCGCCAACCTCGATCGCGATGGCCATCAGGTCGATTTCTTCGCCGCGGTAACCGAGCATCGCGCTGGAGGCAATAACGGCGAACAGCGGCGCACCGAACACCGCGAGCAACAGCAGAACAACGCTGAGCATAATCATGACGATTCCGAACCCAGCATCTTTCGCAGCTCACCCAGCGCGGCGATCAGGAATCGGTAGGCCATGATGCCGAACGCCACCGGCATGACCCCGTAGGCAATCCACGCGGGCAGATCGAGCCCGGTGATCACCGTGTCCTCGAACTCCCGGGTCAGCTCAAGGTATCGCCAGGACTGCCAGGCCAGAAGCGCGCAAACGCCGGCGGCAAACGTGTCGACCACGGCGCGCGGCAAACGTGCGTAGCGCTCGGGCACGAACTGGGAAACGATGTCGATGCGTAAGTGGCGATTGCTGCGGCTCGCAGCGATAGAGGCGACCAGCATGATCCAGAGCACGATGAACTTCTGCAGCTCGTCGTTCCAGATGAATCCGGTGTCGAAGAAGAGGCGCAGCACAATCTGCGCGACGGCCAGCAGCATGAGCGACGTGAACAGCAGCACAAGGAGGGTGTTCTCCGCCACTACACCCCACTGGCTTAGTCGAGCAAGCGTGCCCTGGCTCTCGTTGCTCTGCTCCTCCGATGACACGCGTGATGCTTTACGGGTTTTCGTTCGATGCCACGGCGCCCGGCTGTTCCGCGCGGTATTCGTCGACGTAGTTCTGCATCTGTTCGAGCAATGCCAGCGAGAACAACCCGTCTTCGGCCATGCGACGGTTAGTCACCGCCATGGCGTCGCGGATTCGGTCGATTTCCCCGTCCAGCGGCTGCACGTTCTCAATGCCGACAGAGAACAGCGCCTGCACGGCATTCTCGCTTTCTGCCCAGCTTTCGGCGTCTACGCTTGCGTAAACCTCATTCATGACTTCGTCGATAACCGCCTGGTCAGCCTCACTGACGCGGCGCATGGCACGCTGGCTGATGGCGAGGAAGCCCATGGGATAAAGCACGGGTATCTGCGTGACGTACTTGACCTTGGTGTGCCACTGCAGAGCAAGGGCCACGACCGGCGGAATCGCAACAATGTCGATCAATCCCGTCTGCAGGCCGGTCAGCACATCGGTGACCGGGAGGGGTACCGGTGACAGATTCAGG
>CAZFVT010000383.1:0-3812 GCA_964522355.1 uncultured Woeseiaceae bacterium
ATGAAGGAAACCCAGGGCAAGGCGAACCCGGGACAGGTCAACCAGGCGCTTAAGGCTCGTTTGTCCAGGGACGACTAGACGCTCGTGCACAAGAACGCCCTCATTCCCTTTGTGTTTGAAAGCCTGCCGGTGCGCGGTGCCATCGTGCAGCTGGACGATGAGTGGCGGAAGCTTCACGAGCTGAACCCGTACGCGCCTTCGGTACGCGACGTGCTGGGTCATGCGGCTGCCGCAACGCCGCTCATTGCCCAGAGCATGAAGGCCGGCAGCTCCGTTACCCTGCAGCTGACCGGCGGCGAGGCGCTGTCGATGCTGATCATGCAGGCGACCAGTGAGCTCGACTTTCGCGGGCTTGCCACCGCGGCTGCCGATTTGCCCGATACCGGCTTTGCCGAGCTGGCCGCGGGCGGCCGCTGCGCAATCACCGTTGAGAACGAGAACACCGATCGCCCTTACCAGGGCATCGTCGCCGTCACCGGCGAGTCGCTGGCGGCCAACCTTGAGACCTACTTCCTGCGATCGGCCCAGGTGCCAAGCTACCTGAGCCTCGTCGCGAACGAGTCGCTCTGTGGCGGCATCCTCCTGCAGCAGATGCCCGGCGAGCAGGAACCGCACGGCGACGACTGGCGTCGCCTGGGCTTTCTTGCGGAGACGCTGCGTTCTGAGGACCTGGAGCACGGTGTTAGCACGGAATTGCTCGGCAAGTTCTTCGCCGAGGACGATCTCAGGGTGTTCGATGCACGTCCGGCACGCTTCAAGTGCCGCTGCTCACGCAGCCGCGCCGCCAACGCCTTGCGCCTGTTGGGCCCTGAGGAATGCCAGCTGACCGCACAGGACGAAGAGCAGCTTGTGGTCACCTGCGAGTACTGCGGCAACCGCGAAGCCTTCGACCCGGTGGACATTGCGGCGCTTTTCACCGAAGGGCAGGCGCCGGAGTCCTCTGCGATTCATTAATCGCGTTACGGTAATCACGTCCCTAGCGGGACTCCATTCGACGCATTCCTGCATCCGCCTTGCGATAAACTGACAGCGGCTATGTTCGCTTATTGTGCGCCCGGCATTTCGACATGGACAGGCGGTGACGATTGAATCTGGTTACCCGATTGCAGAGTTTCGCCTTCTACACGGGGTTGGCCATGCTGTTCACGCACGAGCTGGATGCAATGCCCAACCACGAGTGGCGTGTGCTGCCTCTGACGAGCTTCCTCTCCGATTCGATCGGTATGGACGTCTTCATACTTGCCCATATCCCAATCTTCGCGGTGGTTATCGGCTGTATAGCGAGTCTCAATCTCCGCACCCGGTCGATCGCGCAGAACGCCGCCAGCGCTTTCCTCATCGTGCATGCCGCGCTGCACTTCGCGTTCTCCGGGCACCCGGACTACGAGTTTGATTCGTTGCTGTCGTCAGTACTGATCTACGGTGCCGCCTTGCTAGGGGTCGTGTTCTTCGTGCTTGGGGGTGCTGGGCAGGGGTCGAAGCGCTAAGTCTAGAAGGAAGCTCGCGACGCCAGGATGCTGTGGGAGCGGCTTCCAGCCGCGATTGCGCAATGGCGGGGTCTTCAATCGCGGCTGGAAGCCGCTCCCACGGCAAAAGATAGAGCAGCCCTACCCAGGTAGTACCGTCGATATCCTCACATGGTCGTGCTCCCGCGGCACTTGTCGCGAGGGTTTTTCGTCCGGTCGCGCATCAAACGGCTGCAATCCCAAGGAATCGCTGTTAAACTCCCCACTCTCTAACATATAAATAAATCCTTATTTGTTTATGTCAACTCATATTGACAGCATGGTCGAGCAGTTCAAGGCGCTCGCGGACCCTCAGCGGCTGCGGGTTGTCGCGCTGTGTCGCGCCGGTGAGCTGAGCGTCAGCGAGCTCACCGAGGTGCTCGGACAAAGCCAGCCGCGAGTGTCGCAGCACCTGAAAGCGCTGTGCGCGGCCGGCCTGCTGGACCGGTTTCGAGACGGCAAACGGGTGTACTACCGGCTGGCATCGCAGCCTTCACCCCTGCAGCGCAAGCTTGTCGCTCTGATAAATGCGGATGCGGAAGCGTTCGGCGATGACACTCGCAGGCTCAGGCGGCTCCGATCCGGCAACCTGAGGGATACCGACGGCGCCGGGGAGACAGATCGGGCGATTGCCGGCGCGCTCATCGAACTGACCGTAACGCAGCCGGTCGGCGACCTGCTGGACATCGGCTGCGGCCGCGGCAGGGTGCTGAAGCTCCTCGCCAGCAGGGCCAACCGCGCGGTCGGCATCGACATTGATTCGGAGTCTCGTGATATCGCCCGAACCGAACTCTTCATGGCCGGCGCAGAAAACTGCAGCCTGCGCAAAGGCAACATGCACCAGCTCGATTTTGACGCGGACAGCTTCGACACGGTCATTCTCGACGACGTGCTCGGTGACGCCGAACGGCCGGCCGACGTTCTGGCCGAGTCGCAACGTGTGCTGCGTCCCGCTGGTCGGATCTTCATCCTGCAGAGCATCGCGGGCCTCGATGCGGCGGTCGTCGGCAAAGAGCTGGCAACGATGGCTAACGAACTGGGCCTGCGTCTCGCGCCACCCAAGATGCTGCCACCGACTCAACGCGCGTGGCTTCTGTCCGTCCTGACCCGGACAGCGACCAAAACCACGACACAGAAACCTATTGGCGAGCGTGAGAGCTCGCTGGCTGCGGTCCGGTAAACCAACAGGAAATCTCCGTGAATAACCTTGCCAACAGCGATCCCGCTGCCCTTACCGCAAACGTATCCTTCGAGTTTTTCCCGCCGAACTCCGAGGCGATGGAAGCGACGCTCTGGTCGTCGATCAAGCGCCTGGAAGAGCTCGCGCCGCGCTTCGTGTCCGTCACCTATGGTGCGGATGGCTCGACGCGAGAGCGCACCCACACCGCCGTCAGCCGGATTCTTGAAGAAACTTCGCTCGTACCGGCGGCACACCTGACCTGCGTTGATGCAAGCAGCGGCGAGATCGACGACATTGCGCGCCGCTACTGGGAGCTCGGCGTACGCCACATCGTTGCGCTGCGCGGTGATGTGCCGGATGGCAAAGGCGATCAATACGAGCCGTGGGCCGACGGCTACGCTTACGCGACGGACCTTGTGGAAGGCCTGAAGAAGATCGCTGATTTTGAAATTTCCGTTGCGGCTTACCCGGAGGTGCACCCGGACGCGCGCAGCGCCGAGGACGATCTCGACAATCTGAAGCGCAAGCTGGATGCCGGTGCGGACCGGGCAATTACCCAGTTCTTTTTCGATCCCGAGCTGTTCCTGCGCTTCCGCGATCGCTGCGCTGCTGCTGGCATCGACTCCCCGCTGGTGCCGGGCGTCCTGCCGATCACCCGCTTCCCGCAGCTGAAGCGATTTGCGGATCGCTGCGGTGCGAGCGTGCCCGATTGGCTCGAGCAGCGCTTCGAGGGGTTAGATGACGACGCCGAGACTCGCAAGCTGATCGCTGCCAACGTCGCGATCAGCCTGGTCGACCGACTTCAGGCCGAGGGCGTCAATGACTTCCACTTCTATACGCTAAATCGCGCAGAGCTGACGGTCGCGATCTGCCATGCCCTGGGCATCCGCCCGCGCTCGGCTGCTGCCTAAAGCCACGGAAAGAATCATGAACAGAACAGAACGCATTGCGTCGATGCTGGCGACGCTGGACGAACGCATCCTGATCCTGGATGGCGCCATGGGTACGATGATCCAGGCCCACAAGCTGACGGAAGACGACTATCGCGGCGAGCGCTTTGCCGACTGGGGTCATGATCTCAAAGGCAATAACGACCTGCTGTCGCTGACACAGCCGCAGATCATTCG
>CAZFVT010000384.1:0-3807 GCA_964522355.1 uncultured Woeseiaceae bacterium
CTGGCTGCCGGATTGCCGACAACGCCCGGCGGGCTGCTCATGACGCTTAGCGGAGAGCTCGGCGCGGGCAAAAGCTCGCTGGTTCGGGCGTTCCTGCACGCGCTGGGCCACGAAGGGCCGGTGCCCAGCCCTACTTACACCCTGGTTGAGCCCTATGTGATTGATAATCATAATTTTTATCACGTTGACCTGTATCGGATCGGTGGTCCTGACGAACTTGAATTCCTGGGTTGGGACGACATCAGGCTGGGCACCGTGCTCGTGGAATGGCCCGAGCGGGTCGCAAGGCTTGCGCCTTCAGCGGACCTGGCCATTGAACTTGCCTACCAGGATGCCGGGCGCCGGGCATCCATGCGGGCGCAAAGCCCGCAGGGCAAGGAATGGCTGGAATCCGTCAGGATGACCTAACAGGTGACCAATCGAATTTAAGTAATGACCGTAAGCCAATAATAAATCTAAAAAATCGTTGGCTTTTTCCGCCAGATTCGTATACTCATCGGACATAACGTGGGGTCGCCGGGGGTTGTCATAGCGATGGTCTGGTTTCGTAGTTTCGTCGTCATCCTGCTGTTCCTTTCAGGATCGGCGGCGATGGCGGCTACCGAGGTCAAGAACATTCGGGTTTGGTCGGAGAATGGCCGGACCCGGGTCGTGCTCGACCTGACGCGAGCAGCCCCACACAACATCTTTACTTTGCGCGGGCCGGATCGACTGGTTGTTGATCTCAAAGAGGGTCACCTGGCGGGCGATTTCACCGGCTCGCCACCGGGGAGTGGCTCGGTGAGAAAGATTCGCACCGGCCTGCGGGCCAACGGCCAGCTCCGCGTCGTACTTGATTTAAAGGAGTCCGTGCGGTCGCGCAGCTTCACCGCCGGTCCGACCGACAAGTACGGCGAGCGCCTCGTGATTGACCTGTTCCGCGAAGGGAATCAGGTGGTCAAGCGCGCTTCCGAGGGTTACCAGAGCGGCCGGGACGTCATTATCGCCATTGACCCGGGCCACGGCGGTCGCGATCCCGGCGCCGTAGGACGCGCAAAAACCAAGGAAAAAAACGTCGTGCTCGCCATCAGCAAGCGACTGGCAGCGCGCATCAACGCAGAGCCTGGTATGCGGGCCGTGCTTACCCGCAGCGACGATCGCTTTGTGGATCATCGCGGCCGCATGGAAATTGCGCGTCGAGCTGGCGCTGACCTGTTCGTCTCCATTCATGCCGACGCGGTTGAGGATCGCCGCGCTCGCGGCGCGTCGGTCTACGCGCTTTCCATGAAGGGCGCCAGTGATGAAGCGGCACGTCGTCTGGCTCAGCGCGAAAACTCGGCCAGTCTCGTGGGTGGGGTGTCGCTCGATGACAAAGAAGAGGTGCTGGCATCTGTACTGCTTGATCTGTCGCAAAACGCGGCCATCGGCGCGAGTCTTGAAGTTGGCGACGCCGTGATGGCTCAGCTTTCGGGCCTTGGCAGCGTACACCGCCGAAAAGTCCAGCAGGCGGGTTTTCTTGTTCTGAAATCGCCGGATGTGCCGTCGATACTGGTGGAGCTGAACTTTATTTCCAACCCCGACGAAGAGCGCAAGCTGACCAACACGTCGCACCAGGGCAAGCTGGCTAACGCAATCCTCGATGGCGTAAGAAACTACTTCTATAACAATCCGCCGGTCGATTCCCGAATCGCCATGGAACTCAGGCGTCAGCCGACGCGTAGCCTGAGCCACATCATCGAACGCGGCGACACCCTGAGCGAGATCGCTGAACGCTACAACGTCAGCATGTCAGCGATCCGTGCCGAGAACCGTATATCCGGCAACCGCATCAAGGTGGGCCAGCGACTCAAGATACCCGTCTACGCCGGCAGCTGACTCGCGCTTGCTACACATTCCGTCGGGCATTTGAAAGAATGCCGGGTTCCGTTTCGTCGAAACTGCACCCGCATGCCCATCCGCGAGCTCCCCAGTCACCTCGTCAACCAGATCGCCGCCGGCGAGGTCGTCGAACGGCCGGCATCCGTAGTTAAGGAGCTGGTCGAGAACAGCCTGGATGCAGGTGCGCGCGCCATCACGATCGACATCGTCAACGGCGGGCAGAAACTGATCCGGATTCGTGACGACGGCGTCGGCATTCCACGAGACGAGGTACCACTCGCGCTATCGCGACATGCCACCAGCAAGATTTCCAGCCTGGACGATCTCGAGGCCGTTGCTTCGCTGGGGTTTCGCGGTGAAGCGCTGCCAAGCATCGCCTCGGTTTCGCGCCTGCGGCTGACAAGCCGGACGGCGGCTGACAGCAGCGCATGCCAGGTCGACGTGGAGAACGGTCAGATCGGCGAGGCCATGCCGGCGCCGCATCCGCCGGGTACGACCATCGAAGTGAACGACCTGTTTTACAACACGCCGGCGCGGAAGAAATTCCTCCGCACTGAGCGCACCGAGTACGGGCATATCGATCGATGGCTGCGCCGACTGGCGCTGGCCCGGCCGGAGGTTGCTTTCTCGGTGTCGCATAACCAGCGCAGCGTGCTGGAGCTGCCGCCGGCGAAGGACCGTGAGGCCATGCAAAAACGCATTGCCCGGATTTGCGGTGAGGAGTTTTCCAGCCAGGCGATCTTTGTCGAACGCGAGGTCGAGGGCATCGCGCTGTCAGGCTTTATCGCGCTGCCGACATTTAATCGCAGCCAGCCTGACCTGCAGTTCTGGTTCGTCAACGGTCGCAGCGTCACCGATAAGACGCTGGGTCACGCCGTTCGGCATGCCTATCGGGACGTCCTGTTCCACGGGCGCTATCCGGCCTACGTCCTTTACCTGACCGTCGATCCGGCGACGGTCGACGCCAATGCTCATCCGGCGAAGCATGAGGTGCGCTTTCGCGACGGTCGGCGCGTGCACGGCGTCGTTTCCCAGACACTGGAACTTGCGCTCGGCGACACGCGTCCGGGCGGCCACGACATCGACCGTATTGCACCCCAGGTACAGAGTTTTACGGCGGTTAACCAGTCCGGTCTGGCCCTGGGAATGGCCGGTCGCCAAAGCACGCCGCCGCCGTCAGGTCTCGCCGTGCGCGATACGCTGGCGAGTTACCGCGCCGCCACGGTCTCGCCGCCGGCGTCGCCGGTTGAAGACGAGGATGTGCCGCCGATGGGTTATGCGATCGCGCAACTGGCCGGCATTTACGTGCTGGCCGAGGGTGCCAACGGGCTCATCGTGGTCGACATGCACGCCGCGCATGAGCGCATACTTTATGAAAAGCTGAAGAAGGATTTCGACGCCCGGCATATCGTTCGCCAGCCGCTACTGATCCCCGAGGCGGTTTCCGTGTCTGAGCGAGAGGCTGACCTGGCTGAAGAACAGGCGGCGAGACTGCAGCAGCTCGGGCTGGTGCTCGATCGCAGCGGCCCCACCGGGCTGGTCATTCGCGAGATTCCGGCGCTCCTGAAACAGGCGGAGGCGGAACAGCTCGTTCGTGACGTCCTCGCAGACCTGAGCGAGGGCAAAGGCAGCGACCGGATCGATGCGTCCATGGACGAGGTGCTGGCGACGATGGCCTGCCATAACTCAGTCCGGGCCAATCGTTCGCTGACGCTCGATGAGATGAATTCCCTGCTGCGCGAGATGGAACGGACGGAGCGGGCCGATCAGTGCAACCACGGCCGTCCCACGTGGGCGTCTATTCGTATCGAAGATCTCGATAAGCTGTTCCTGCGCGGCCAGTAATGGCAGATTCACGGCCGCCAGTGCTGTGCCTGATGGGGCCGACCGCGTCGGGCAAGACCGAGCAGGCAGTTCGACTGGTCAATGAGTTTCCGGTGGACATCATCA
>CAZFVT010000385.1:0-3780 GCA_964522355.1 uncultured Woeseiaceae bacterium
AGGCCTCGGTCGCTTTCGCCGGCAGAGACCAGCACCTGCGAAGTCTGCGCGGTGACGCCAACGTCAATGCGCTCGATGACCGTCAGGTCAGACGTGTTTGAGTCGACGGTGACGCGCGACCCACCGACGTCGTATTCGACCTGGGCGATGTTCTCGATGACGGTGCCGACCGGCGTACCAGCGGCGAACGCCGGCGCCGCAGCAACGAGCTGCAGGCCCAGCGCAAGCGTGGCGCAGCGGCAAGGCAACCGGCGCCAATGAGATGGCAGGCGGCCGCATGAAATCGATGACATCAACAAATTTTTTCCTTATGCCTGCGCTTGGCAGGGTTACCTGTGACGGTGCACTTTTGCCGATGCGCAGGGCTCTCCCTGCCGGCGCCAGGTCATGACGCGCAGCACCGGTTTTTCGGTCTCGTAAGGGTGTCTTAATGGCCGGTCTATTGCACTGCAGCACCCCGACTTTAGTGTCGAACTGTGGCCGGGTTCACAAATTTGCCGTGAAGACGATCACAAGCGGAGAGCCAGCAACGGCGGGGGTCTCGCGAGCCTCATCCGGATAGCGAAGCTGATCTTTATGTAAATCGAACCGGTTGGGGGGCGACCTGGAAGGGAGTTTTTCCGCGGGCCCGGATTGGCCGATCGAGTCGGTCAATGAGTCAAGGTCCGGCAGGAAGTGAAGAACCGGCTGCGCGCAGGTCCGGGGACTGCCCTGCCTCGGGGGCCATGTTTTTGACCTCGCTACCTTTCCCCCGCTACCGGACAAGCGCCTCGGCAGTCTTAGTCACTGTTTTTGTTCGATTTTCTGGCATGAACCGGCGAATGAACAGGCCATCGAGACGTGAGAAAAAAGTGTGTAGCAGGGGGTTGACAGACCATAGCGACCTCAGTATTGTGCGCTGCAACATTTGCTGCATTGCACAACAGGAGTGCGACATGAACCCCCGAATCGACGCATCAATCGACCGCATCGCCGATCGCGCGCGCGGCCAGTATGAAAGCTTTATTCACGGCGCCCGCAGCCAGACGGAGCAGGCTGCCGGTCGTGTACGAAACGGCAAGAAGCCCGTTCAGACCCTGTCTCGTCTCGGTCTCGAACTCACCTCAATCTCGCACCGGGCGACGGCGGACATCGTCAAGTCCCAGGCGCGGATGGTTGAAAACCAGATGGACGCCCTCGCCGGCCGCCTGCACAACGCGGCTCAGGCAGACAGCCTGCGTGGCCTCGTACGCGACCAGATTCGCCTGATCCCCGCGAGTGCTGCCCAGTGCTTTGAAGACACGCGTTCGACCTTCTCGGTCGTCCGCGAAGCAGGTGGTGAGGTTCGCAATCTCGTCGCCGGCACGGTGGCGGAGTTCCGCAAGCCCGTCGCAAAGCCCGCTGCCAAGCCCGCGAAGAAAAAAGCGGCGCCCAAGAAGGCAGCCAGCAAGAAAGCGGCTAAAAAGAAGGTCGCCAAGAAAGCGGCCAAAAAAACGGCCAGCAAGAAGCCCGCGGCAGCGAAAGCCGCCCCGGCTCCGAAGCAGGCTGAAGGAACTGCCAAGCAGGCCTGAACCTGATCCGGCTCAGGCCGGGTGATATTCAGGAACCGCCAGCGTCCCGTCGACGCTGGCGGTTTTTTTATGGCCGGCGCCCGATCCCGGGGCCGAAAAACAGGGACCAATGGGATAAAAGCTGGGCGTCATGAAATATGCAAATAGTCCAATGCGAAATCTTGCAAGAGAGCTATACTCGGCGCACTTTTGATTGTCGAACACTCGTTCGCAAACCGAGCAAAGAATAATGACAACAACTCTTGCCGAACTGGAAAGCTGGGTGCAGACGGTCGCCGGGCTGACCCAACCGGAGTCTATTCACTGGTGCAACGGCAGCGACGAGGAATACGCTGCGCTCATCGCCTCGATGTCGACGACCGGGGACCTGGTAGCACTCGACACGCCCGACTATCCAAACTGCTTTTTGCATCGCTCCGACCCCTCGGACGTGGCCCGGGTCGAGCATCTCACCTTCGTCTGCACGCGCAGCGAAGAAGACGCCGGTCCAAACAATCATTGGATGGATCCGGATGCGGCGCACGAGAAAATGGATGCCCTGTTCGAGGGTGCTATGCGCGGTCGCACGATGTATGTCATTCCCTACTGCATGGGCCCTATAGATTCTCCTTACGCCCGGCTCGGCGTCGAAATCACCGACAGCGCCTATGTCGTGGTCAACATGAAGCTAATGACCCGCATGGGCAGCGCGGCTCTGAAACGCATCGAAGCCGAAGGCCAGTTCGTCAAGGGTCTTCATTCGACCGGCGACCTGGATCCCGAACGGCGGTTCATCATGCACTTCCCTGAGGAGCTGACGATCAAGAGTATCGGCTCCGGTTACGGCGGCAACGCGCTGCTCGGCAAGAAATGCCACGCCCTGCGCATCGCCAGCTGGCAGGCGCGCGATGAAGGCTGGCTGGCCGAGCACATGCTCATTGTCGGCCTGGAAAGCCCGGAAGGAGAAACGCATTACCTGGCCTGCGCTTTCCCGTCCGCCTGCGGAAAAACGAATCTCGCGATGCTCATACCGCCGGAAAAATTCAGCGGCTGGAAGGTCTGGACCCTGGGCGACGATATCGCCTGGCTGCATATGGACGACGAGGGTCAGCTGAGGGCGATCAACCCGGAAGCCGGCTACTTCGGCGTGGTCCCGGGCACGAATCGCAAGACCAATCGCAATGCCTTCGACATGATCCGGGAGGACACCATCTTCACCAACGTTGGGCTTACCGCAAACGGCGAGCCCTGGTGGGAAGACAAGAAAGAAGGCGAGCCCGACATCGACTGGAAAGGTCAGCCGTACGAGGCGGGAAACGGGCCGGCCGCGCACCCGAATGCCCGATTCACGGTTGCAGCCACCCGAAACCCCTCGTACTCCTCGCTGGCCGAGGCGCCCGAGGGTGTGCCGATCTCGGCCCTGGTGTTCGGCGGCCGACGACGAGAGCTGGCGCCGCTGGTCTATGAGGCAAAAAACTGGCGACACGGCGTGCTGGTCGGCGCCGGCTGCGCGTCTGAAACCACAGCGGCGGCAACGGGTGAGATTGGCGTCGTACGTCGCGACCCAATGGCAATGAAGCCGTTTTGCGGCTACAACTTCGCCGACTACTGGTCACACTGGCTGTCCTTCGAAACGCGTTCCGAAAATCTTCCACGCGTGTTTCACGTTAACTGGTTCCGGCAGGATGCCGACGGCCGATTCCTGTGGCCCGGATTCGGTGAAAACCTGCGCGTGCTTCAGTGGATGATCGATCGATGCGAGGGTCGCGCCGATGCGGTGACAACACCGATTGGACTCCTGCCGAGAGCACAGGACCTGGACACCGAGGGCCTCGATATCACGGAAGAATCATTGCAGTCCCTGCTGGGTGTCGACGAAGACCAGTGGTCGGCTGAAATGGACGCAATCGCCGAATACTTCGCGAGCTACGGCGATCGACTGCCGACCAGCCTCGCCGAGGAACTGGAAACGGTAATCGCCGCGCTGAAGACCTCGCGCGCAGCCTGACGGACGACCTACTCTTCGCAGACGAAGTGAATCGACAGCGGTGTGCCTGGCTTCGCGACCTTGCCGAGTCCCAGGATTCCCTCGCCCAACAGCTCGATGCTGTCACGCCGGACAAAGGTCTCATTACCCTGCACGTTGTGCAGGAAGGTTCCGTTCGTGCTCTGGTCGACGAGAATGAAGCGGCCGCGGCGCTGCTCGATCTTCGCGTGAATCCTTGAGATCAGGTTCCCGTTGATCACGAGG
>CAZFVT010000386.1:0-3759 GCA_964522355.1 uncultured Woeseiaceae bacterium
TTTCTTCATCATGCTGATTCCGTCGGTTCGGGGTCGCTGAAGATTTCGCGGCGCTGCCCCAGTATATCGTCGGTTCTCGAGCGCTCCCGGCGTTCCTCAAGTGCTTTCACGATACCGGCAACAACCGTTTCGTCGCGTACCGAATGACGGTACATCCTTGGTCCCGGCCTGCTTGTCCGACCGGGTTGCCGCCGCTACGATGATCGACCTCGCGGGCGCTACCCGCTTCTCGCGACGAGAGTCCACCAATTCACTGAGGTGAGATATGCGCATTCAATGCTGGAAGGTTGTCGTCATCGTTGCCGGATTCGCGGCTGCTCAGGCCGGGGCACAGGAGCGCAAGTTTCTGCGCACCATGAGCAACCTCGGAGACCCGAGCGGCTACTGCCTCGACATTCCTGGCTTCGGTCCGCGGATGCAGAAAGATGCGCCGATTACGACCCACACCTGCAAGTACAACCGGCCAGGATTCTCTGTCGACGAAGAATTCGTCATGACCGAATCCAATCACCTGCGCATGCCGGAGTTCGACCTGTGCCTGTCGGCCGAGTCGCGGGAACCGGGAGCTCGCGTCTACACCCTCGATTGTGCGGCTGATGCTGTTCACGGCTGGCTGGTGCAGGACAACGGACGAGTGACGCCGACCGATGCCCGCGATCTTTGCCTGACGCTGTCGTCCGAGGCCGTCTACGTCAACACGGCGCCCGGCAATCTGACGGCGAATTCCTCACGCGACATTTCCATGCAGCCCTGCAGCAACTCAACGATGCTCGAGTTTCAGCAGTGGCGCTGGTCAGACCTCGCCGAGCAAAACACGGAGTCGGCGAATACCCTGCGTTCCGGGATGAGCGCCGAGATTGCCGCGGGCATACGCGAACTGGGGCGCAACGTGCGTATCGCTGAAACCGCTGCGCTCTACGAGAACGAACCGCGGGCTTTTGGTGCGGCCGACGTGATTGTCTCGGACCCCATTAGCTACGGTTCGCATGAACAGCAGCTGCTGCAGGTTTACACCGGCAGGAACCGCAACAGCCCGCGCAACGACGCGCCTGTCCTCGTGCTGGTGCACGGGGGCGGCTATCTGCGCGGCAGTCTCGCAAGCCATGCGCCGGTCGCGACCAATTTTGCGGCGCTGGGCTTTGTGGTCGTGAACATCACGTACCCACTGGCGCCTGCGGCGAAATGGCCGAGCGGCGCACAAAGCGTCGCCGCGGCCGTGGGCTGGGTGAAGTCCAACGTACGGGACTACAAAGGCAATCCTGATAACGTCATCGTCTTCGGTAATTCTGCGGGTGGCACCCACGTCGCCGACTACGTGCTGCGACCCAGTCTTGCAGACGGTGAAAGCCCCGAAGTGGCTGGCGCCATCGTTGCTTCGCCGGGCGGGGTTGTCATCAGCCCGCCGGCCGACGGTCGAGAGCATCCCTACTGGGGCGACCTCAGCACCGATGCCGCAGCCAAACAGGTGGTGGGCAACATCGAGAGAACCTCGATTCCGATGCTGGTCATAACGGCCGAGTATGACCCGGACCGCTTCCAGGTTGCTGCGGCTCAGCTCGTGCATGAACTGATGGTCGAGCACGGCGTGAGGGTCAGGACCCGACAGCTGCGCGGTCACAACCACAGCTCCTACATGGCCGGTGTCGGCACGGCGGACAAGCGGCTGGAGCAGGAAATCATTGATTTCCTGGCGACGGCGGCGAGCGGAGACTAAGCCCAGCCGCAAGTACGTACACCGGCGAGCCGGTCGCCGCGGCCGGGGGGCTTTACGTTTCTTGACGAAACGCTGGGAAACCTTGTCGCTTTCCCGACGTTCCCTTGCATCCGACTCTGTAGCCTGTATCTCCAGTCAACGCGCCCCCACCGCCTGGAGATCAACATGAACCTGAAGGACTACACCGGCGTCATCGCCACCGCCCTGCTGCTGGCAGCAGCCGTACCCGCCAAAGCTGACAGCAACCACATCGAGGTCGAGCAACAGCGCGATGAGATCAAGCAGATCTTCGCCGAAGTCCGGCCGGAGCTCAACGACCTGCGCGACCGTCGACGATCAAATCGCGAGGCCCTGAATTCGATGAACGCCGACGATATCGTTTCCGGCAAATACCCCGTCGCACTTGAGCGTCTCACCAGCGAGCGCAGCGAACTCGTCAGCGAAACGGATGAGATGCGCGAGCGCCTTCGCGCCGAAGTCGCGGCGGTACTCTCAGCGGCAGAAACCACTACGGTGGCAAGCCCGGCCACGCTGGAGCTCGCCGCGGAAGATAACGAGCTAGCCTTCAGTCCCGCGGTAGTCGCCGCTGACTGATGTCAGCAACGTCTAAAGAAAAGGCCGCACGATCTTAAGGATCGTGCGGCCTTATTCGTTGCTCCTCACCGCGACCGTTCACGGATAGAGCGTTACTCGGCGCCTCCCCCCGTCAGCGCAAGTACCGCCGGGTGATCTTCGGGGTAGCGATAGGTGCGGAAGGTCATATGTGGACCGTCAGCGCCGTCGTCGTACTGATACTCCCAGACGATCTCGCCGTCGACCGTCACCTCTCGCTGGCGACCATCGGCGCCATGATTCACGAGGGTGTTGCCGTTCGGCAGCCGCTGCGCGCCGGAGATAAACCAGGAGAAGAAACGCTCTTCCTCGGGCAGGTTGTATTCCCAGGCCAGTTCCGTCGGGCCATACGCGCCATCTGCCCCAAGGCTGTAGCTGCCGTCCGCGTTCATGTCGGGGGTGAACTCCACGACCGTTGTGTAGGGTCGCTCCGGCGTTGCGCCGTTGTTGAAGATCATCAGGTTGCCGGCACCTGGCAAGCCTTCGGGAATCCAGTGCACATCGTGCTGCGCGTAGAGCATGGTGTCTTCATCGCTGCCGCGGCCGTAGTTCTTCGGATTGCCCCAGCGATAGAGAAAGTCGCCCGCGTCGCCCTGCGCTTCGAAGGCCGAGATGCTGTGGTCAATGATGAAGACTTCCCACATGTAGTTTGACGACAGGGCGATCTGGTCGAGCTCCTCGTTGTAGTCGAGCGCGTTGACGTGGGTCCAGTCGTCGGAGACGCCGCCGTCGTCACGGAAGTTGATGGCGTTGATGTCGAGCTTGCCCGGGTTGTCGGCGACCACGCCGTAGTTGGCCTTTGTCGGATCGAAGTCCTGGATCAGGTGGTCCCTGAAACTCCATTCCCACACGATTTCGGCGGTGTAGGGATTGAGCTCGACGACCCCGTCGAACCAGAAGTTGCCGTTCTCGGCGACGTGTTCCGGATTGCGCCCAAGCTCGATCGCCTCGCTCGCGGGCACCTTCTCCCAGACAATGGCCAGGAAGTTTCCGTTCGCCATCTTGTGCACGTCGTGGTGATGGATGTAGCGATCGGTGGACAGGTTGAACCGCCAAACCAGCGTGCCGTCCGGTTCGTATTCCTCGATGCAGCCTGTGTGCCCGCCACCTCGCCGGAAAGTCTCGTTATACACATTGCTCGAACCGAGAATATTGCCGTCCGGCAGAAGCTGCATGAACGAGTAGTAGTCGCCTTCGAACTCTAAGAGTTCTATCATGTCCGAGCTGTAGTACTCTCGAATGTTGCCAAAGCCATCAAGCTTAAAGCCCTCTGACTTAGCAATGTCTCCATCCCCAAAGGCATGAAAGGACACATCCCCGAAAACCCGCAGCCACGGCCCGAACCGCCCGGCATAATCCGGCAGCCGCGGCCGTTCGAAGGCAAAACAGTAGCACCACGCATAGTACGACGAGTCCGGCGGCGGCGTCGTCGT